>NZ_JACKZK010000030.1:0-59830 GCF_014230245.1 Pseudomonas sp. MSSRFD41
TGTGGTTCACCGTGTTGTTCGCCAACTTCGCCGAGGCCCTGGCCGAGGGGCGTGGCAAGGCCCGTGCCGACAGCCTCAAGGCCGGCAGCGAGGGCCTGAGCGCCCGGCGCCGGGGGGCTGATGGCAGCTTCCAGCTGGTGCCAGCGGCCAACCTGCGCAAAGGCGATGTGGTACGGGTCGATGCCGGGGAAATGATCCCGGGCGACGGTGAAGTGATCGAAGGCATCGCCGCGGTCAACGAAGCGGCGATCACCGGGGAGTCGGCGCCGGTGATCCGCGAGTCCGGTGGCGATCGCTCGGCGGTGACCGGTAACACCCGCCTGGTGTCCGACTGGCTGCTGGTGCGTATCACCAGCAATCCCGGGGAGTCGACCCTGGACCGCATGATCGCCCTGGTGGAGGGTGCCAAGCGCCAGAAGACCCCCAATGAGGTGGCCCTGGACATCCTGCTGATCGGCCTGACCCTGATCTTCCTGCTGGTGGTGGTGACCCTGCAGCCGTTCGCCCATTTCGCCAATGGCAGCTTGCCGCTGGTGTTTTTGGTGGCGCTGCTGGTGACGCTGATCCCGACCACCATTGGCGGCCTGTTGTCGGCCATCGGCATCGCCGGCATGGACCGCCTGGTGCGCCTGAATGTCATCGCCAAGTCCGGGCGGGCGGTGGAAGCCGCCGGGGACGTGCATGTGTTGATGCTGGACAAGACTGGCACCATCACCTTCGGCAATCGCCGGTGCAGCGCCATCCACCCGGCCCCGGGCATCAACGCCGGGGACATGGCCGAGGCCGCCTTGCTGGCATCCCTGGCCGACGACACGGCTGAAGGCAAGTCCATCGTCGAATACCTGCGCGAACTTTATCCACAGCCCGAGCCGGGCAGCGAGTCGCTGGTGGCCGTGCCTTTCAGCGCCGAGACCCGCTTGTCCGGGGTCGACTATCGTGGCCAGGCCTACCGCAAGGGAGCAGTGGACTCGGTGCTGGATTTCGTTGGCCTCAAGCGCGACGACCTGGCGCCGGCGCTGGCCCGGGAGATCGGCAAGATCGCCCAGAGCGGCGGCACTCCGCTGCTGGTCTGCGCCGCTGGCCGGTTGCTGGGCGCGATTCACCTCAAGGACGTGGTCAAGCCCGGTATCCGCGAGCGTTTCGCCGAGTTGCGCAAGTTGGGGATCCGTACCGTGATGGTCACCGGCGACAACCCTCTGACCGCCGCTGCCATCGCCGCCGAAGCCGGGGTCGACGATGTGCTGGCCGAAGCCACGCCGGAGAAGAAGCTGGCGCGCATCCGCCACGAGCAGAACGACGGACGCCTGGTGGCCATGTGCGGCGACGGCGCCAACGATGCTCCGGCCCTGGCCCAGGCCGATGTCGGCATGGCCATGAACGACGGCACCCAGGCCGCTCGCGAGGCGGCCAACATGGTCGACCTGGACAGCGATCCGACCAAGCTGCTGGACGTGGTGCAGATCGGCAAGGAACTGTTGGTGACCCGTGGCGCCCTGACCACTTTTTCCATCGCCAACGACGTGGCCAAGTACTTCGCCATCCTGCCGGCCTTGTTCGCGGCGATTTATCCACAACTGGGCGTACTCAACATCATGCACCTGACCAGCCCGCAGAGCGCGATTCTCTCGGCGATCGTGTTCAACGCGCTGATCATCGTGGTGCTGATTCCCCTGGCCTTGCGCGGTGTGCGGGTGCAGGCCGCCAGTGCCGCCCACCTGCTGCGGCGCAACCTGCTGATCTACGGCCTGGGCGGCATCTTGGTGCCTTTTGCCGGGATCAAGCTGATCGACCTGCTGCTGACCGCCGCCCACCTGGTGTAGGCGGCCGGGATTGACCCATCGAGGATTGAGAAATGTCTAGCGTATTGCGTCCGGCCTTGAGCCTGATCGTCTTGATGACCCTGATCACCGGCGTGGCCTATCCGCTGGTGGTCACTGGAGTGGCCCAGGTCGCGTTCGCGGACCAGGCCAATGGCAGCCTGGTCCGCGATGACAGCGGCAAGGTGCGGGGCTCGGCCCTGATCGCCCAGGACTTTGTCGGTGATGCTTGGTTTCACCCGCGCCCCTCCGCAGGTGCCTTTGCCACGGTGGCCAGCGGGGCCAGCAACCTGGCACCGAGCAACCCGGCCCTGGCGACCCGGGTGATCGAGGATGCCAACAAGCTCTTGGTGCCTGGGCAGGGCCCGGTGCCCCTGGCGTTGCTGACCACTTCCGGCAGCGGCCTGGATCCGCACTTGCCACCGCAGGCGATTGACTATCAACTGGCGCGAGTTGCAGCGGCACGCAACCTGCCAGCCGACCGGCTACGAGCCTTGGTGGCAGAGCACACCGAACGGCCGCTGATCGGCCCGCCGGTGGTCAACGTGCTGGCCCTGAACCTGGCCCTGGAGCGGCTGTAACCTGGCGAGCCTGGAAAAGCCCCGACAGGGGCTTTTGCGATGCTCGAGCCCCAAGGAGTGACGATTGAAACCCATTGTCTTGTCGCAGAGAGATGCCCCATGAGTGATTCCGGTCGCGCCGACGCGCTGCTTGCCGAGCTGCCCCGGGACGGGCGTGGCCGGCTCAAGGTCTTTCTCGGCGCCGCGCCCGGGGTCGGCAAGACCTACGCCATGCTCCAGGCCGCCCACACCCAGATGCGCCAGGGCGTCAAGGTCCTGGCCGGGGTGGTGGAGACCCACGGCCGGGCCGAGACCGAGGCGCTGCTGGGCGGCTTGCCGCAACAGCCCCTGCTGCGCTCGGAGTATCGTGGGGTGCTGCTCGAGGAGATGGACCTGGACGGCCTGCTCAAGGCGCGGCCCAAGCTGGCGCTGGTGGATGAACTGGCCCACAGCAACGCCCCGGGCAGCCGCCATGCCAAGCGCTGGCAGGACATCCAGGAGCTGCTGGCGGCGGGCATCGACGTGTTCACCACGGTCAACGTCCAGCACCTGGAGAGCCTCAATGACCAGGTGCGCGGCATCACCGGGGTCCAGGTCCGCGAGACCTTGCCCGACTGGGTGCTGCAGGAGGCCTACGAATTGCAACTGGTGGACCTGCCGCCCCGGGAGCTGCTGGAGCGCCTGCGCGATGGCAAGGTCTATGTGCCGGAGCAGGCGCGGGCGGCCATCGATGCCTTCTTCAGCCAGACCAACCTCACGGCCCTGCGCGAGTTGGCGATGCAGACCGCGGCGGCCCAGGTGGACAACGACCTGGCCCAGGGCTATCGCCGCCTCGGGCAAGCGGCACCGGCGGTGCGCGGACGGCTGTTGGTGGGCATTGACGGTGATCTTCAGGCCGAGCGCCTGGTGCGCCACGCCAGCCGGGTTGCGCAGCGTCGGCACCTGCCCTGGAGCCTGGTGCATGTGGATAACGGCCGGCTTGGCGACGAGCAGTCGCGCTTGCGTTTGCAGGCGGCCCAGCAACTGGCCGAGCGCCTGGGCGGGGAGGTGGTCCTGCTGCGGGCGGGCGAGGTGGCCAAGACCCTGATCCAGCACGCGACCGAGCGGCGGGCCAGCCTGTTGCTGGTGGGGCAGTCGAGCCGTCGCTGGCGCCGGCGCTGGTTCGGCGGTGGGCTGGCGGCACGTTTGTTGCGCAATGCCGATGGCCTGGAAATCAATGTCCTGGACAGCGAGCCATTGCCCAGCCAGCCGAGGTTGCGGGTCAAGCATCCGCTGATGTGGTTCGACTATGCCCTGGCGCTGTTGGCGACGCTGTTGGCCAGTGCCCTGGCCTGGGGCGTGGCCGGCGTCCTGGCGCTGCCGAACATCTCCCTGGTGTTTCTCGCCGCGGTGCTGCTGGTGGCGGTGCGCAGCAGCCTGGGGCCGGCCCTGGCCTGCGCCGCGCTGTCGTTCCTGAGCTACGACTTCCTGTTCATCCCGCCGAATTTCTCCCTTTCCATCCAGCGCGAAGAAGACGTGCTGACCCTGCTGTTCTTCCTGCTGATGGCCGCCCTCACCGGTAATCTCGCGGCCCGCCAGCGCCGGCAATTGCAGGCACTGCGCGATACCCAGGAGGAAACCGGCGAGCTGCTGGACCTGTCGCGCAAGCTCACGGCCGCCACCGACCGGCAGGCGGTGATCAGCGCGGCGATCCAGCACCTGAACGGGCGCGAGGAGTTGCGCATCTGTTTGTTCAACCGCGATGAGCAGGGTGCCTGGAAGGTCGAGAGCGGCGGCACGCAGCAACTTTCCGAAGCCGAGCGAGCCGCGGCCGATTGGGCCTGGCAGCACGATCAACCTGCGGGCCTGGGCACCGGGACCCTGCCTTTTGGCCGTTGGTGGTGGTGGCCGCTGTCAGTGGATGACGGCCCCTTGGGCTTGTTGGGGGTATGCCCCAGGGAGGGCGCGGTCTTCAGTGATCAACGCCGACGTTTGCTCACCGCGCTCAGCCAGCCGCTGGCCCAGGCCCTGGCCCGGGCGCGCCTGGCCGAGGACTTGGAGGCAGCGCGCTTGCACGGCGAAACCGAGCAACTGCGCAGCGCCTTGCTGGCTTCGGTGTCCCACGACTTGCGCACTCCGCTGACGTCGATGCGCGGCAGCATCGACAGCCTGCTGGCCTTGGGCGAGGCGATTCCCCTGGAGGATCGCCGGGAATTGCTGGAGGGCACCCGGGATGAGGCCGAGCGCCTGGATCGGTACATCCAGAACCTGCTGGACATGACCCGCCTGGGCCATGGTGCCTTGAAGCTGGCCCGCGACTGGGTCACCCCGGCGGATATCGTCGGCAGCGCGCTCAATCGCCTGCGCGTGGTGCTGGCGCCGCTGCGGGTCAGCACGCAGTTGCCCCGGGATCTGCCGCTGCTGTATGTGCACGCGGCGCTGATCGAACAGGCCCTGGTCAATGTGCTGGAGAATGCGGCGCGTTTTTCCCCGGTCCATGGCCGCCTGCACCTGGCGGTTCGCGCCGACGAGCAGGAACTGAGTTTCGCCGTGAGCGACGAGGGCCCGGGTATTCCCGAGGAGGAGCGGGCGAAGATCTTCGACATGTTCTACACCGCCGCCAGGGGCGATCGGGGCGGCCAGGGCACGGGCCTGGGGTTGGCGATCTGCAAGGGCATGGTGGGGGCCCATGGCGGGCACATCAGTGTCGCCGATGGCATCGACGGCCGGGGCACCTGCATCACCCTGTTCTTGCCGTTACAGGCCCAGCCGGAACTCGAGGGCGAGCTGTGAAACGCTTGTCAGCAGGGGCGAGGACTCCTGCAAAAGCCCTCTGGAGGAGATTGGCGTTGCGCTACTCTCTTGTCTCTTATTTGTCTTGAACTGAACCCATGAGCCAGACCGCGACCATCCTGGTCATCGACGACGAGCCGCAGATTCGCAAATTCCTGCGCATCAGCCTGGCGTCCCAAGGATACAAAGTGATTGAAGCCGGCACCGGCACCGAGGGCCTGGCCCAGGCGGCGCTGAGCAAGCCGGACCTGCTGGTGCTCGACCTGGGGTTGCCGGACATGGATGGCCATCAGGTACTGCGCGAATTTCGCGAGTGGTCGGCGGTGCCGGTGCTGGTGCTCTCGGTGCGGGCCAGCGAATTGCAGAAGGTCGAAGCCCTGGACGGTGGGGCCAACGACTATGTCACCAAGCCGTTCGGCATCCAGGAGTTCCTGGCTCGCATACGCGCCTTGTTGCGCCAGGCACCGTCGGGAGAAGTCCAGGAGGCGGCGTTGCAGGTGGGCTCCCTGACGGTCGACCTGGCGTACCGCCGGGTGTTGCTCGACGGCGTGGAAGTGGCCCTGACACGCAAGGAGTATGCAGTGCTGGCCCAGCTGGCCCGCCACCCGGGCCGGGTGATCACCCAGCAACAACTGCTCAAGGACATCTGGGGGCCGACCCATACCGAGGACAGCCATTACCTGCGGATCGTGGTCGGGCACCTGCGCCAGAAACTGGCAGACGACCCGACCCGGCCGCGCTTCATCGTCACCGAGGCGGGGGTCGGTTATCGCCTGTTGGCGGGCGAGGCTTGAGCTAGAGCTGCTCCTGTTCGTGGCGGTCGAGGGTGTCGCTGGCGATTTCCCGACCCAGGGCGATCAGTTCCGGCGCCTTGTAGAACTCGAAGAAGCGACACACCCGCTTGGGTACGTTGATCAGGATATCCGGCGGGTAGCCGGCGATCTTGTATTGGGCCAGGGACGTCTGCATGACCTCGAAGCTCTGGTTGACCAGGTCCAGCAGCGAAGCGGGGCCGACGTTATCGACGATGAACGAGCCGCTGGCCGACCTGGGAGCGCCGTCGGTTTCCGGGGCCGCGGCCGGTTGCTGGGACTCAGGTTCGGCGCCTTCGACCCAGGGATTGATCTGTGCCGCATCGCTCTTGAACGCCTCCTGTTCCAGCAGCAACAGTTGCTCGGCCTGCTTGCGCCGGAATGGCAGGCGCGAGCCCAACGAGTTGATCAGGCTGTCGAAGCGGCTCTTGAAGGCCGGCGGGCGCTGGATCACCGGCAACTGATAGTGCCGCTGGTTGGTGGAATTGAGGTTGACCGCAATGATCAGGTCGCAATGGCTGGACACCACCGGAACGATCGGCAGCGGGTTGAGCAGGCCGCCGTCCACCAGCATGCGATTGCCTTGCATCACCGGGGTGAACAGGCTGGGGATGGCCGCCGAGGCGCGCATGGCCTGGTGCAGGCAACCTTCCTGGAACCAGATCTCCTGTTGGTTGGTCAGGTCGGTCGCCACCGCGGTGTAGGGGATGCGCAGGTCTTCGATGTTGACGTCGCCGACGATCTTGCGAATCTGGCCGAAGACCTTCTCGCCGCGAATCGCCCCCAGGCGGAAGCTCACGTCCACCAGGCGCAGCACATCCAGATAATCCAGGCTCTCGATCCATTCCCGGTACTGGTCGAGTTTACCCGCCGCATAGATGCCACCGACCACCGCACCCATGGAGCAACCGGCGATGCAGGCAATCTCGTAACCGCGTTTTTCGATCTCCTCGATGACTCCGATATGGGCGTACCCGCGGGCACCTCCCGAACCGAGGACCAATGCGACACGTTTGTTCATGATTCGTCCTTTCGCCAAGCAGGCTGCCACAATGCACCCTTAGCGCCCCGAGGTTCAATCGCGGCTGGCCCGGCAATGCGGCTCGACGCGGCCTCACGGATCGGTGTCGAGCCTCGCGCCACGGCGCCTGCGGCTATATTTTCCTGGAGGTGGCCTTGGCACTTTTCTTCACCGCCACCGTCTTACCCCGTACGACTGTATTCCCCTTCTTGAGGTGTCATTGATGAAAGCCTGGATCTGCTTGCCCCTGATTGCATTGGTTCTGAGCGGTTGCGCAGGCAAGACCGCCTACCGTGACAGCTGCGGTACCCAGCTGGATGCCGCCTGGCGTGAACTGGACCTGGCCAAGGCCGAGGGTTTCGCCGGCACCGTGAGCTACTCCAAGGCGCTGTCGCTGCTGACGGGCGCCAAGACCCAGCAGCAGTTCGAGGCCTTCGAAGGTTGCACCAACAAGGCCGAGAAGGCGCGTTTCTATATTCGCGAATCACGTGCCGGGCGTTGAAAGGCGACAAGCGCTACGCTAAGCCGGCAAAATCGAAGATCGCGGGCCGCTGGCCGGACGTAATGCCGGTCACCGGCCCGCGATTTCATTCCGGGGCCGGACGAGCCGGCACCGGGTTGGTTGAGTTGTGTTGGGGAATCCTTGATGTCTGCCCTGGTTGATCGATTGGTGGCTCGGATCCTGAGCCTGGACGTGAACTTGCTGGCCTGCCAGGCGCGCCTGGCGGCCGCTACGGACGCCGAGGCGCTGCATGACCTGCGTGTCGGGGTACGGCGCTTGCGCAGCCTGTTGCGGCCGTTGCGCGGCCTGCCGGGAGTCGAGCAGCTGGAACAGGCCGGTGCGCAAGTGGGGCGCGTGACCACGCCGATCCGGGATCGCGAAGTCCTGGCGGCCTACCTGCATCAGCATGGCCAGCATGCCGCCGGCGACCGCCGCACCGTGCTGCTGGCCCAGGAGTATCCCGCCGTGGCCGCGGGGCCTGAACTGGCGCGCCTGGCCATGGTGCTGGATGCATTCCCGCGATTTCTCAGGGCCGCCCAGCGCCAGGAGTTGCTGGAAGGCTTGCGCCCGCGCATCGAGAGGCGCCTGGGCAAGCAATGGCAGGCCCTGGGCCAGGCACTGGAGGATCCGGCCCACGACCGCCATCGCCTGCGCTTGCTGATCAAGCGGGTGCGTTATGCCGCCGAGTCCTATCCTGAACTGGACCGTTTGCCTGGCCCGGCCATCAAGCGGCTCAAGGCCGCCCAGGCGGCGCTGGGTGATTGGCATGACTGTTGGCAATGGCTGGCCCAGGCCGAGCAGCAGCCGGACCTGCTGCCTTGCGTGGCCACCTGGCGGCGTACCATGCTCAAGGCCGAGGCGCGAGCCGACCGCATGCTGGACAAGCTGTACGGTGATTGCTTTGGCCATTGAGTGCCGGCCAGCGGCCTTTCTGTCCGCTGCTTTGGCCGGAATAGTTGCTGTAGAGCCCTGGCTCGCTGGTTAAGATCCCTGGGTTCATACATTTCCCGTAGAGGTTTTCATGCGTTTCTATGATTTGCTCGAAGCGGTTCGCAAACAGCCCGAGGCCCTGAGCATTCCGGCGCAATGGGCCCAGGGGCGGGCCAGCTTCGGCGGTCTGGTGGTGGCCCTGCAGTACGAGGCGATGCGCGCCAAGGTTCCGGCGGACCGTCCGGTACGATCCCTGGCGGTGACCTTCGTCGGTCCGGTGGCTCCCGAAGTGCCGGTGAGTTTCGAAGTGGATGTGCTGCGCGAGGGCAAGGCGGTCAGCCAGGTCCTGGGACGGGTGATGCAGGAAGGCCAGGTCGTGACGCTGGTGCAGGGCAGCTTCGGCGCCTCGCGGCAGTCGGTGGTGAGTGTCGAGGCCTTGCCGGCACCTGAAATGAAGCACTGGGACGATTGCCAGGAGCTGCCCTATATCCCGGGCGTGACCCCGGAATTCATGCGCCACCTGGCGATGCGCTGGAGCATCGGCGGCATGCCGTTCACCGGCAATCGCTCACGGGACATGGGGGGCTGGGTGCGCCTGCGGGGCGACGTCAAGGAAGAACCGGTGACCGAAGCGCACATCCTGGCCCTGGTGGATGCCTGGCCGCCGGCGTTGTTGCCGCACCTGACCAAGCCCGCCGCCGGCAGCACCCTGACCTGGACCATCGAGTTCGTCCAGCCGCTGCTGGAGCTGGATACCCTGGACTGGTGCAAGTACCGGGTGGAGATCGAGCATGCCCGCGACGGCTATGGGCATGCCGCTGCCGCACTGTGGAGTGCCGATGGGCGGCTGGTCGCCCTGAGCCGGCAGACGGTGACCATCTTCGGCTGAGCCCCAGAGGCCGTCAGTGCCGGTGGCGTTGCAACCAGGCACGCCACCAGGCACCGCTCAGGACGAAGCGGGGAAAGGTCACGAACTGCTCCACCAGCAAGCGCTGGACTGCGTCCTGGCGATCGGTGAAAGGCTCGCTGGCCTTGGCCTCGAGGCTATGGCCGTGGCGTTGCAGGCCCAGGGCCGCAAGGATGCCGATCGCGCCGATGGCCAGGCTCAACAGGCTCAGGGAAAACACTCCCGAGGCAATCAGCAGGAAACCGACGATGAACAATGGCACGGCGATCAGGTGCAGCACCAGGTTGGTCGGATGCTGGTGGCTGTTGGGGTAGACCCGCCATTGCCAGGCGGGGAGGTTGGGGTGGCGTTGGCCCATGATGCTCATCCTTAGTGTCTGGAAACTCATGGACCAAGGATAGGGCGCGAGCAGCACGGCGACGAATCAAGGCTGGCTATCGTCTCGATAGCGCAAGTGTGGAGGCGGGGCGAGCAGCTCGCCCCCTTTGGCAGGTCTTGTCAGAGCTTGAGCTGGCCGATGGCCTTGCTCAGTTCGCCGGCCAGGGTGGCCAGCTCGCTGCTGGTCGTGGCGGAGGCCACGGTTTGCTGCACGGTGTTTTCGGTAACGTCGCGAATGCTCACCACCGCTCGGTTCATTTCTTCGGCCACTTGGCTCTGCTGTTCCGCCGCGACGGCGATCTGGGTATTGCTTTCGCGCATCTGCGCCACGGCACCGGTGATTTCCGCCAGGGCTTCGCCGGCCTCCTGGGCCTGCTGCACGCAGTCATCGGCCTTGAACGAGCTTTCCTGCATGAAGTCCACGGCATCGCGAGTGCCTGCCTGCAGGGCGGAGACCATGCTAGTGATTTCATCGGTGGAGGTCTGCACGCGTTTGGCCAGGTTACGTACTTCGTCGGCCACCACGGCGAAGCCGCGGCCCATCTCGCCAGCCCGAGCGGCCTCGATGGCGGCGTTGAGCGCCAGCAGGTTGGTCTGTTCGGCGATGCTGTGGATAACGTTGACCACGCCATTGATTTTCTGGCTGTCCTCGGCCAGCTTCTGGATCATCTCGGCGGTCTGTTGTACGCCGTTGGACAGCCCGGCGATGGACTTCTGCACCCGGCCCACCACCTCATGTCCGGAACCGGCCAGGGCATCGGCGGTTTGCGACAGGTCCCGGGTCGCCCCGGCATGCTGGGCGATGTGGTAGACGGTGGCGGACATTTCATTGATTGCCGTCGCCGCCTGGTCGGTCTCGCTTTGCTGACCGAGCATGCCGTGACGCACGTCGTTCATGCTCGATGCCAGGCGCGCGGCACCCTGGTCAAGCTGGCGCGCGGTATTGGCCACAGTGTTCACCACTCGCTGGTAGCCGGCCTGCATGGCGTTGAAGGCGGTGGCCATCTGGCCCACTTCATCCTTGCAGGACAGCGGTACCCGGGCGGACAAATCGCCGGTCTTTTCAACGTGCAGCATCACGTCCTTGAGGGTGTTGAGCTGGCTGAGCAGAAAGCGGATCAGCAACTGCGAAGCGCAGAGCATGGCGAACATCAGGATGAACACGGCGACCGCATAGTTGGTAAAGCGGTCGCCGAAGACCTGGGCGAAGCTGGGAGCATGGGCCAGCACGGCGACTTGCTGGCCATCGGCGCGGCCTATGACCTCAGCGCCCAATAGTGGGTTATCGCCCAATAGCGGCAGGTGGTTGAGTTCGACCCAGCCGCTGGCGCCATTCAACTCCGGGAGCTGCTGCTCGTTCACGGCTGGAGTCTGGCCCCGGGTGAAATACACCAGGTTTTCGTCACTGGGCAGTGGTTTTCCGGTAGGCCAGGCATCGAGCAAACGCGCCTGGGCCTGGGCAGCGGCCTGGGCACTCTGGCTGCGGGCCTGTTGTTCCAGTTGCACGGCGTACAGCACTAATAACAAGGTGGTGACGAAGGCGACCGCGTTGACCGCCCAGAATTTGTATTTCAGCGAGATATTGCTAAGCCAGGCACCCATAGAAGGTCTTCTCTGATTGAGCGGAATAGTATTGGCAAGGTGCCATTAGTGTGCCGTTATGCGTTAAGAAAAATCTTGATATGCATCAAGCAATTTCTGTCAGGCCAAAAAACGCCCGGGCGCAGGCCGTGCTATGGCGAGCCAGGTCCTCCGGTGTTTCCTGGCGGTGCAAGGCCACTTCGCGCAGCACCTCGGTCAGGTAGGCTGGTTCATTCTGGCCGTTCTTCGGTTTCGGCCGCAGGCTGCGTGGCAACAGGTACGGCGCATCGCTCTCCAGCATCAGGCGGCCCCGGGGAATCTCCCGCACCAGCGGATGCAGATGGGTACCGCGGCGCTCATCGCAGATCCAGCCGGTGATGCCGATATGCAGGTCCAGGTCGAGATAGCTGAACAGCGCCCGCTGCTCACCGGTAAAACAATGCACCACGGCTGCCGGCAAACGGTCCCGAAAGTCTTTCAGGATAGCCAATAGGCGCTCGTTGGCATCGCGTTCGTGGAGGAACACCGGCAGTTGCAACTCGGCCGCCAGGGCCAGGTGTTCTTCCAGGACTTTTTCCTGCTGCGGGCGAGGCGAGAAATCCCGGTTGAAGTCCAGGCCGCATTCGCCCACCGCCCTTATCCGCGGTTCGCCCAGCAGGGCCCGCAGGTGCCGGGCGCTGTCGGGGTTCCAGTCGCTGGCGCTATGGGGGTGCAGGCCGGCAGTGGCAAATAGCCTCTGGCCCTCGGGGTCCAGTTGTTGGCACAGGTCCAGGGCCTGTTCGCTGCCCTCGATGCTGGTTCCGGTCACGATCAACTGGCAGACACCGGCTTCATAAGCTCGATCGAGAACCGCTTGGCGTTTTTCGGAAAAACAGGGATTGGTCAGGTTGACGCCGATATCGATGAGTTGCATGGTGCTATCTCCGCCTGCGGCCGGAAAGCATATCAGAGCTCTGGATTTAATAAGAAAAACCAAGAACTACAACGAGTTGAAGCTGTCTCTTGCTGTCGCAAACAGCAATGGCCCAGCGCTCGCACCGGCCATTTCAGCTGTCTTTCGCACCTTGCCAGCGCCCACGGCGCTTAGTTTCTGGCGATCAACCCTGGAAAAGCGACCAAGGGTTGAACAGTAATCCATGCGGAGAACGGATGACCCGACCCTCGATCTTGCTCGCTCTGTGCCTGACCCTGTTCCTGCCGTTGCCGGCGGTGGCGCGCCTGGCCGGGCCTCCGGAAGTCCAGGCCAAGGGCAAGGTCCGCGACCTGGCGGAAATTCGTAGCAGTCGGCTGTTGCGGGTGCTGGTCAACCAGAGCCGCAACAGCTCCGGTGAAGTCCAGGGCCAGTCCATCGGGGTCGAGTACCATCGCCTGCGGGCTTTCGAGCAGTACCTCAATGGCCATGCCCGCGATGGCCAGGAAATCAGCCTGAAGATCATCCCCAAGGCCAAGGACCAGCTATTGGGCGCCTTGCAGCGCGGAGAAGGGGATCTGGTGGCCCCTGGGGAGTTGCTGGAGGCCCCGCCCGGGCATGCGGTCAGCTCCAGTGATCCGATCGCCAGTAACGTTCCGTTGCTGCTAGTGGGAGTCAAGGGAGAGCGGCGTTATACGCGGGTCGAGCAACTGTCCGGCAAGACCCTGACCCTCACCACCGGTAGCGCCGCCGGCGAGGCGGTGAGCCAGATCAACCAGAAGCTGGCCCTGCGCAAGCTGGCACCGATCAAGGTCGAGTGGGTCGATCCCAGCCTGGCGGTGGAGGATGTGCTGGAAATGGTCCAGGGCGGCATCTTCCACCTGACCATAGTCGAGCAGCCGATTGCCGAGCGCTGGAGCAAGATCCTCGGCAAGTTGCGCCTGGACCGGCAGCTGAAGATCAGCGAGCCCGGGGAAGAACACTGGTTCGTCCGGCGTGACGCCTCGATGTTGCGGGCGAGCATCGATCGGTTCCTCAAGACCTACAAGACGCCGGCGGACCAGGATGCAGCTTTCCTGCGTATCTACCGCCGCCAGTACCAGGTGCATTACCCCCTGGCCCGGGCTGATCGCCAGCGCCTGGAGAAGCTGCGGCCAGTGCTGCAGAAGCATGCCGGGGAACAGGGCATGGATTGGTTGAACCTGGCAGCCCTGGCGTTCAAGGAGTCGGCGCTTCAGCCCAGTGCCAGGAGTGGCGGCGGTCCTACCGGACTGATGCAGATCACACCGTCGGCGGCGCAGCGGGTGGGCGTGAGCAATATTCAATCCGTGGATAGCAATGTGCAGGCCGGAGCCAGGTACCTGGCCATGATCCGCCGTAAATTCTTCGCCAGCCCCAAGCTCAATGAGCGCGAGCGGATGGCGTTTATCCTGGCGGCCTACAACATGGGGCCCGAGCGGGTCCAGGGCATGCGCACCGAGGCCAGACGCCGGGGGTTGAACCCGAACCAGTGGTTCTTCCAGG
Organism: Pseudomonas sp. MSSRFD41; assembly: GCF_014230245.1. NCBI lineage: Bacteria > Pseudomonadati > Pseudomonadota > Gammaproteobacteria > Pseudomonadales > Pseudomonadaceae > Pseudomonas > Pseudomonas sp. MSSRFD41. The sequence continues at coordinate 13,715 of NZ_JACKZK010000030.1, forward strand.
TGGAGCGCATCGCCATGGAGCAGGTGGGGATGGGGGCGGTCAGCTATGTTAATAGTGTCAACAAATACTATCTGGCCTTCGACCGCGAGCGGGACTCCCTGGAGCCTCGGGAGCGAAAAGTTGCATCGCGCAAATAATCTAAAAATTTGATTGTTATGTCGGAATAATTCCGCTTTTAACATGATAAAAACTGATTAATATGGCGACCAACTTCCCCCCCCTTACACAGGACACACAGCATGAGCACTTTGATCAAGAACGTACTGGGAACCCGCGCAGGTTATGGCCTGACTGTCGTGCGCATCCTTGTCGGCATCATCTTTGCGGCCCACGGTTCGCAGAAACTCTTCGGTTGGTTCGGCGGTGGTGGCCTGGCGGGTACCGCCCAGTGGATGGAAAGCATCGGCCTGGCCCCGGGTTACCTGATGGCCTTGCTGTCGGGTGGTACCGAGTTCTTCGCCGGCCTGGCGCTGGTCATCGGTTTGCTGGCTCGTCCTGCGGCCCTGGGCCTGACCTTCACCCTGCTGGTGGCGATCTTCTCGGTGCATATCAGCAATGGCTTGTTCATGGCCAACAACGGCTATGAATTCGCCCTGGCGCTGCTCGGCGGTACCCTGGCCGTGCTGATCGAAGGGGCCGGCAAGCTGTCGCTGGATGCGACCATCGCCAAGTGATCCGGGCAGTCGATCCGGGTAGGCGCAGCAGCTGCGATTGTCCCGGATCAAGCGCTTGCAAGTTTGTTCCAAGGGCCTGCCGATGCAGGCCTTTTTTCGTCTTGCTGGAATCTTGACACTGACTGGCCGGCTTCTCTAGGATGCTGCCCATGCGCCGATTTAAACAGCTACTTGCGGGGCGCCAGGTAAGCCGAAAGCTTGCTGCCAGAAGCCAGTCCGGCTTCGAAGTACCGCTAAAGCGCTGGTTCGGTGTTGCCTCTCACCTGCCCGGCAGAAACTTGAGGCAGAGACACGATACGATGAATGCACCACGCCCCCTTGTACGTCTAGCGCCAATCACGGCGAGTCTTTCCCCGCGCAACCCGAAAATCCTCCTCAGCGGCCAGCACCAACCTACCTTGTTGCGTTATCTCGGTGGCTGGCCCCGGCGTTCCACGGGACCGGCGGCGTTCCTGATCCAGTTTGTCGAGGATGGTGAGTCCCTGGCACGCTTTGCCAGTGACAGTTTCGACTTGGCGGTCATCCCCGCTCCCCAGGCGCAGGACGCCGCTGAGGTCATCAAGCAACTGACCCGCGTCGCCCGGCAAGGGTTGATCGTTCGTCGTTGAGCGCCTGCTCCCCAGCTTGAACCCGTATCGGCCAGCGATGCCAGAGGCTCACCGGCGATGGATCCTGTTCGCCTGGCGAGCAGCCATTCATACCACCGAATTGCGCTTCGCCAACTCGGCCAGGGCTACCAGGTTGGAAATATGGAAGTGCTTGAACAGCCGGATCTTGTAAGTACTGACGGTCTTGTGGCTGATCAACAGGTTATCGGCGATCTGTTGGTTATTCAGCCCATTGGCCAGTAGCTTCAGTACCGTGATCTCGCGGTCGCTGAGACGGGAAATCAGCACGCTCTCCTGGTCGGTGGCCCGGCTGTTTTGCTGCATGAGGTTGAGGGTGTCATCGGGGAAGAAGATATAGCCGGATAAGATGGCTTTGACCGCATGGCCCAGTTCGTGGAGGTTTTCGGTCTTGCTCAGGAAGCCCATGGCTCCGGCCTGCAGGCAGCGCAAGGCGTAGTTCCTCGACTCGCTGGCGGTGACCACCAGGATCTTGAGTGGTCGCTGGATGCACCTGATGTGATCGATGACCGAAAATCCGTCCAGGTTGGGAATGCCCAGGTCGAGGATCAGTAGGTCCGGGTTGTGTTGGCGTACCAGTTGCACGGCGTCTGCGCCATTGTCGGTTTCGCCGACTATGGTGTACTGCCGGGCTTCCAGCTCTGACCTGAGGGCCAGGCGGATCAGTGGATGGTCATCGACGATGATGATGCTGGCCATCGGTAGCTCCCTTTGATTTTCGGCGGGTCGAGAGGCGCCTAACGGACTCCTTGGTGCGTAGGCCTGGAGCTGGCGAGCGAGGCGGGGATACTGAATTCGCCGCTGAGAAAGGCGCCTTATGGTTGTACGCTTTACCTTCTTGGCCGGATGATTGGCCGATTTTTCTTAGATATAAATCGGATAAATCTGATAGTTGTAGAGAGCGGCAGTGGCGGTGCGGCGATGCTCCGTGGTGGCCGTGCCTTGCGCTTCATTCAAACAACGGTACAGCCTCACCGGGCTGGGAGATGACAAGTCAATTGAGTACCAAGCTCATCACGCAAGAAGGTTACGAGGCTCTCAAACAGGAGCTGGACTACCTGTGGCGGGAACATCGCCCGGAAATCACCCAGAAGGTCACCTGGGCGGCTTCGTTGGGTGATCGGAGTGAGAACGCCGACTACCAGTACAACAAGAAGCTATTGCGGGAAATCGATCGCCGGGTGCGCTACATACGCAAGCGCCTGGAGGACATGCGAGTAGTGGCCTATGCGCCGGAGCAGGAGGGCCGGGTGTTCTTCGGCGCCTGGGTCGAAGTCGAGAACGAAGCAGCGGAAATCAAGCGTTTTCGTATCGTGGGTTATGACGAGATCTACCAGCGCAAGGACTACATTTCCATTGATTCGCCCATGGCCCGGGCCCTGCTGAAAAAGGAAGTGGGGGATGAGGCCATCGTCGTGACCCCGGCGGGCGAGACCTGCTGGTGGATCAACCAGATCGACTACCAGAAGTAGGCTCGCCACCGCGGTGGCGAGCGCTTACCCCTCGCGCAGAACGCTCAACGGGCTGGCGTTGAGCGCTCGCCGGGTACCGAACACCCCGGCCGTCCCCACTAGCACCGCACCAGCCAGTGGTAGCAATAACAGCCAGGGGTGCGGGTGCCAGGGCAGGTCGAAGGCGAAGCGGTAGAGCACCAGGCTGACCAGTTCGCAACCCAGCGCGGCCAACAGGCCGCTCATGGCCCCGAGCAGGCCGAACTCGATCCGTCGTGCCTTGACCAGCAGCCGTCGTTCGGCACCCAAGGCTCGCAGCAGTGCACCTTGGCGCAGGCGTTCGTCGAGGGTGGCTTGCAAACCGGACAGCAGCACCGCCATTCCTGCCGCAAGTACGAACAGCAGCACGTACTCCACCGCCAAGGTGACCTGGGCCAGGATGCTGCGCAATTGCTCCAGCAAGGCCTCGATCTGGAGAATGGTCACGGCCGGGAAGGCCCTGGACAGCTCCACCACTTGCGGGTCGTGCCCGGGGCTCAGGTAGAAGCTGGTGAGGTAGGTTGCCGGCAGGTCCTTGAGGGTTCCAGGCTGGAAGATCATGAAGAAGTTCGGCTGGAAGTTGTCCCAGTTGACGCTGCGCAAGCTGGTGACCCGGGCTTGCCGGTTCACACCGGCAACGGTGAAGGTCAACTGGTCCCCCAGTTTCAGTTTCAGGCTCTCGGCCACCTTGGCCTCCACCGATACGCCAGGCAGCGCCTCATTCGCCTGGGGCGAGGACGACCACCAGTTTCCAGCGGTAATTTGGTTGCCCGCCGGCAACTCGGCAGACCAGGTCAGGCTCAGGTCGCGTTGCACCGCACGATCGCCGCTGGATTCCTTGGTGACGATCTGCTGCACCGCTTCGCCATTGATGCTCACCAGGCGTCCGGGGACCACCGGGTACAGGGGCGCCGATGGGGCGGACAACTGCACCAGGCGGTCGGTGAAGGCCTGCTTGTCGGCTGGCAGGATGTTCAGGGCGAAGTAGTTGGGGGCGTTTTTCGGCAATTGGTTTTGCCAGGTGTCCAGCAGTTCTGCCCGCAACAGGGCGATCAGCGCCATGGACAGCAGGATCAGGCCGAACGCCATGGATTGCCCGGCGGCGGCCAGGGGATGGCGCAGCAACTGGCCCAGGCCCAGGCGCCAAGGCAGGGAGGAGCGAGCCAGCAACCGGCGTAAGCTCTGCAGCGCCAGCAGTAGCAGGCCGCCCAGGGCCAGCGCGGCGACCAGGCCGCCACCCAGCAGGGCGAAGGTCAGGATCAGATCCAGGCTCAAGCGCCACATGATCAGGCCCAGGGCCAGCAGCGCGACGCTATAGATCAACCAAGTGCTGGGTGGGATTGGCAGCAGGTCGCGACGCAGGACCCGCAAGGGCGGCACGCGACCCAGCGCGGCCAGGGGCGGCAAGGCGAAGCCGGCCAGGGCCACCAGTCCGGTACCGATGCCGGCAATGGCCGGCAGCAGGCCTCCCGGCGGAACATCGGCAGGTAGTAGTCCGTGCAGCAGGTAGAACAACACCAGCTGTGCCAGCCAGCCCAGCAATGCGCCACTGAGGCTGGCCAGCAGGCCGAGCAACACCAATTGGGTCGTGAACAACAACAGGGTTTCCCGGCGCGACAGCCCCAGGCAACGTAACAGGGCGCTGGCATCGAAACGGCGCGCAGCGAATCGGTTGGCCGATAGCGCCACCGCGACTCCCGAGAGCAGTACCGCCACCAGGCTGGCCATGTTCAGGTAACGCTCGGCCTTGCCCAGTGCGCCGCCGATCTGCTGGTTGCCATCGCGTGCATCCTGCAGGCGCTGGTTGGCTTGAAGCCCCGGCTTGACCTGCTGGCGGTAAGCCTCCAGGGCCGGTGCGAGGCCGCGCCAGAGTTCCTTGTAGCTGACCCGGCTGCCGGGCTGGACCACGCCGGTGGCCTGCAGGTCATCCAGGTTGATCAGCACCCGAGGCGTCAGGCTATAGAAGTTGCCAGCGCGATCCGGCTCGTAGGTCAGGACCCGGGTCAGGCGCAGGGTCTTGCTGCCGACGTCGATGCTGTCGCCGATCTTCAAGTCCAGTGCGGCCAGCAACCGCGGCTCGACCCAGGCTTCGCCGGGCCCGGGAGTCCCACCAGGTATCTCGCTGGCATAGGGGGCTTCGGCGCTCTTGAGCTGGCCGCGCAACGGGTAGGCGCTGTCCACGGCCTTGATGCTCGACAGTTGGATACCGTCGTCCGTGGCGATGACACTGGAAAACTCGACGATGCTGGCGTGTTCCAGGCCCAGGGCGCGCCCGCTGTCGATCTGTTGCGGGCGGGCCGGCGAGCTGCCTTCGAGCAACAGGTCGGCGCCGAGGAATTCGGTGGCCCGCAACTGCATCGCCCCGTTCAGGCGCGCGCCGAAATAGCCGATGGCCGTGCTCGCCGCAACGGCCACCAGCAAGGCGAAGAACAGGACCCGCAGCTCACCGGCCCGGGCATCACGTAGCAATTGGCGCAGGGACAGGCTGAAGACTCGCAACAGGGACAGACGTGCCATCAAGGCTCCAGGGGGGCGACCAGCGAGCCCGCTTCGAGACGGATCAGGCGCTGGCAACGGTGGGCCAGGCGCTCATCATGGGTCACCAGCACCAGGGTGGTACCGCTTTCCCTGTTGAGTTCGAACAGCAGGTCGCTGATACGCTCTCCGGTATGGCTATCGAGGTTGCCGGTGGGTTCGTCGGCGAACAGCACGTCAGGCTCGGCGGCGAATGCCCGGGCAATGGCCACGCGTTGTTGTTCTCCGCCTGACAGTTGGCGCGGCGAGTGACTCAGGCGTTGGTCGAGGCCGACCCGGCGCAGTAGCTCGGTGGCGCGTTCGCGGGCATCGCGGCGGCCATCCAGCTCCATGGGCAGCATGACGTTCTCCAGGGCGTTGAGGCTGTCGAGCAGTTGGAAGGACTGGAACACGAAGCCCACATGCTCGGCCCTGACACGGGCCCGCTGATCTTCATCCAGCTGGCCGAGGCTCTGGCCGGCGAGGATGACCTCGCCGCTACTGGGCAGGTCGAGTCCCGCGAGCAGGCCGAGCAGGGTGGACTTGCCGGAGCCCGAGGCGCCGACGATGGCGAGGCTGTCGCCCTGGTCGAGCTCCAGGCTGAGCTCGTGGAGGATAGTCAGCTCGCCTTCCGCGCTGGGAACCACTTTGCTAAGGTTCCGCGCAGTGAGAATGCTTGCGCCCATGGAGAATCCGATGCGTGTATGGTTTTTGAGTGCCGGCCTGGCCTTGATGTGCATGGTCCAGAACGCAGCGGCGGGAACGGTCCTGATCGTGGGCGATAGTATCAGTGCGGCTTTCGGCCTGGATACCCGCCAAGGTTGGGTAGCCCTGCTGGAAAAACGCCTCGACGACCAGGGGTTGGGCGCCAGGGTGGTCAATGCCTCGGTCAGCGGCGATACCAGTGCCGGAGGCCAGGCGCGCCTGCCAGCGCTGCTCGCGGAGCACAAGCCCCAGGTGGTGGTGCTCGAACTTGGCGGCAATGACGGCCTGCGGGGCCAGCCCCCCCAGCAATTGCAACAAAATCTTGCCTCGATGATCGACAGTGCCCAGGCCGTGGGGGCCAAGGTGCTGCTCCTGGGCATGCAGCTACCACCCAACTACGGCGTGCGCTATACCCAGGCCTTCGCCAAGGTCTATGGCCAACTGGCCAGCGACAAGAAGGTGGCCCTGGTGCCGTTTTTCCTGGAGGGGGTCGGCGGTCACCCGGAAATGATGCAAGCGGACGGTCTGCACCCGGCGGCAGCGGCCCAGCCCAAGTTGCTGGAAAATGTCTGGCCGACGCTAAAACCGCTGCTTTGACGCTTTTCTAGCGGCGGTGTTTCGGCTAATGTTGCGCCCCCGATTTGGAGCCCCCGATGCCGCGTCCCGCCTGGTCCCTGTTTGCCTACCAACTGATCGAGCCTGATGAACAGCTTGACCTGTTCGCTTGTCAGGAGGTCAGGGTGCACCTGGTGACGCGCCAGCTGGAGTTGGGCGGTTCCGCCGACCGTACCTTGTGCGGCACGTTGCTGCCGGCGCAACCGCGTTGGTCGAGCGTGGACAGGACGATTTTCCAGGACCAACGGCTCTGTCCCCTGTGCCGGGCGATCCTGGAATCGCAGAAGCGTGGGACTCCGCCGATCTGGCCCGAGCTACGCTTCGAGTTGTAGGCGGCCGCTAGCGAGCCGTTTCGGCAGGGATTGCATATGTGCGCTTGTCTCCCTCGGCCTGGCTCCCGGAGCCTTGGGGCGGGGTGTACAATCGTGTTTCTTTCATTGGTTGTACATGCGAAGGATTATCCGGATGTTGCCGCGCCTCCCTGTCCTCACCCGTTGCCTATCACTTGCCGCACTGTGTGTGGCCGGTCCCGTTGCCGCATTGGAGTTCCCCCTGCCTCCGCCCGGTGAAGATGTCGTTGGCCAGGTACAGGTGATCAAGGCCAAGTACGAAGACACCTTCGCCGACCTGGGCACGGCCAACGACCTGGGTTACCTGGAGATGGTGGCAGCCAACCCGGGAGTCGACCCCTGGTTGCCTGGGGCGGGTACCGAGGTGATTCTGCCCACCCGCTTCATCCTGCCTCCGGGGCCGCGCGAAGGAATCGTGATCAACCTGGCGGAGTACCGGTTGTATTACTTTCCAAAGGGGCGCAGCGTGGTCTACACCTTCCCGCTGGGGATCGGTCGGGAAGGCTGGGGGTCGCCGATCGCGCATACCAGTATCACCGCCAAGACGCCGAACCCGACCTGGACGCCGCCTGCCTCGATCAGAGCGGAACACGCTGCCGATGGCGATCCGCTGCCTGGCGTGGTGCCGGCAGGGCCGGATAACCCCCTGGGGCCATTCAAGTTCACCCTGGGTACGCCTGGCTACCTGATTCATGGTTCGAACAAGAAGTTCGGTATTGGCATGCGCACCAGCCATGGTTGTTTCCGCATGCTCAACAACAACGTATTGCAAATGGCCGGTATGGTCCCGGTGGGAACTTCCGTGCGTATCATCAATGAACCGTACAAGTTCGGTATCAGTGCCGGTAAAGTCTATCTTGAGGCTCATACGCCATTGGATGATAAAGGCAATCCTTCGGTGGTCGACAAGCACACCGCTGTAATCAACGCCTTGCTCAAGCGCGAAGACCTGGCTAACAACCTGCGTATGAACTGGGATGTGGTACGCGATGTAGTAGCAGCCGAAGATGGCCTGCCGGTGGAGATTGCCGTGCCATCGGCTGCCCCCGCGACATCGTTGTCCAGCACACCTTTTGAAATGCCGCAGTAAGCGGCTCAAGAGAACCCGCCGCGGCCTGTTGGCTGCGGCGGGTTTTTTATTGCCGAGGCAAAAGCCAGGCAATAAAAAAGCCGACCCAAAAAATTGGATCGGCTCGATAACAATCCCGAGGGACTATTACTTGCGGCTAGCTTTTTCCAGCATACGCAGAGCGCGCTCGTTAGCTTCGTCAGCAGTCTGTTGTGCTTTTTGAGCAGCAGCCAGAGCTTCATCAGCTTTACGATAGGCTTCGTCTGCACGAGCCTGAGCACGAGCTGCTGCGTCTTCAGTAGCAGTCAGACGAGCTTCGGTTTCTTTGGATACGCTGCTGCAACCGGTAGCCAGAACTGCGGCCAGAGCCAGAGCAGAGAATTTCAGAACGTTGTTCATCGTGTTCCCCTTCAAGGACTTTCTATTAGTAGCTATCCACCTCAGAGCGAGGAAATAGCCGGCGTACATACTACCCATTACTTGTAGTAAGTAAACTGACGTAGCGCAAGAAGCAAAAAAAATTCTAGGCGGTGAATCTTTTTCGAGCAACTCTACAAACCGGTTGGATAAAAAATATTCAACGCAGAGGCTTTGGCGGGCAGGAGTGCTGCTTGTTTGCCAGCATTGATCCGGGAATTTTTCCAGGTGCAGTTTCGGGCGCTAGACTAAAGTCGGTCTATATTGTGCCGATGACACTTTTGTGCAGATTTCGAGCGAGCTCTTTATGTCTACCGGCGGTGACTTTAAGAGCGCTGCTTCGTCTTAAGTTTCAGCATCCGGCGATGTATGACTGCCAGGTATCTTGAACCAGGGCAGGGGACGGCAAGCGCTCGCCAGGTCCTTTTGTGCTGATCTGTGACGGGTATGGCTTGAGCATTCATGCCAAGGGCGCCTAATATTTTGTAACGTGCTTCTGGTGCAAGCTTCTACTCGGCGACCGACAGGCACGAGGTGGCGTAAGTTGTTCCTTCGCCGGAAAAACATCGGTAAGGTAGGGGTCGGCATTTCAGACCCGCAAGGAGTAGTGATGAGCGAGGCGTTGTCCATCCACCATGACCAGGTTGGTCATCAGTTCGAGACCAATGTGGACGGTCATCGTGCCTACCTGACCTATATGGACCTGGGTAAGCAGACCCTGGATATCTACCGCACTTTCGTGCCTAACGCCCTGCGGGGGCGTGGCATCGCCGCGGCGCTGACCGAGCAGGCCCTGGAGTATGCCGATCGCATGGGCTACACAGTGATCCCGTCCTGCTCGTATGTGGAGCGCTACATGGAGCGCCACCAGCGCCACGCAGCAAAACTCTGACCAGTGTGATAATGAAAAACGCCGGGCTTTGGCCCGGCGTTTTCGTATCTGGCGAATATCAGCTGCGCTGGCGTTGCGGCAGGACATCCTTGAGCTTGGCATGCATGCTGCGCAAGGTCTTCTCGGTGCTTTCCCAATCGATGCAGGCATCGGTGATCGACACGCCGTATTGCAGCTCCGACAGATCCTTGGGAATCGCCTGGCAACCCCAGTTCAGGTGGCTCTCTACCATCAAGCCGATGATCGACTGGTTGCCCTCGAGAATCTGGTTGGCGACGTTTTCCATCACCAGCGGCTGCAGCGCCGGGTCCTTGTTGGAGTTGGCGTGGCTGCAGTCGATCATGATGTTCGGCTTGACCTTGGCCTTGTTCAGGGCCTGCTCGCAGACCGCGACGCTGACCGAATCGTAGTTCGGCTTGCCGTTGCCGCCCCGCAGGACCACGTGGCCGTAGGCGTTACCCTTGGTGGTGACGATGGACACGCCGCCCTCTGGGTTGATCCCCAGGAAGCGGTGTGGGCTGGAAACCGATTGCAGGGCGTTGATCGCGACGGTCAGGCCGCCATCGGTGCCATTCTTGAACCCCACTGCCGAGGACAGGCCGGAAGCCATCTCGCGGTGGGTCTGGGATTCGGTGGTGCGCGCGCCGATGGCCGACCAGCTGATCAGGTCCTGCAGATATTGCGGGGAGATCGGGTCCAGGGCTTCGGTGGCCGTAGGCAGGCCCATTTCAGCCAGGTCCAGCAACAGCTGGCGGCCGATGTGCAGGCCGTCCTGGATCTTGAACGAGTCGTCCAGGTAGGGGTCGTTGATCAGGCCTTTCCAGCCAACGGTGGTACGAGGTTTCTCGAAGTACACCCGCATGACCAGGTAGAGGGTGTCGGAAACTTCGGCGGCCAGGGCCTTGAGCCGTTCGGCGTACTCATGGGCCGCCTTGATATCGTGGATCGAGCAAGGCCCGATGACGATGAACAGACGGTGATCAGTGCCATCGAGGATGTTGCGGATCACTTCGCGACCGCGGGTCACGGTGCGCAAGGCGGTGTCGCTCAGCGGAATGTCTCGCTTGAGTTGATCGGGAGTGATCAGGGTCTCGTTGGAGGCGACGTTAAGGTCGTTGATCGGTAAATCAGCCATCGTGTTACTCGTCAGGTCACGGATGCCGGCCGCCAGCGATCCCCGAGAGCGGCGGAGCACAGCGGATTTGGGCGCGTCGGGGAGCCGAACCTTAGCGCGTTACCCGGGGGCTCGACAATGGGCAGGGCGCGGTTTTATGGGGCTATGGCTGTATGAAGGCCTGGTGTACCCGATCCTCGGAATAATCCTGCGCGTGGCGCTCGACCCAGTCCAGGGCCAGTGCCTCGATACATTGCTGTTCGCTCTGGGGCTCGTGCAGGCGACAGTAGCGAGCGATCTGGCAAACCTGTTCACTCATGCGTGCGCCGAACAGCGTCTGTTCGTCGACGAAGGCGATGCCCACCAGGTAGCCACGCTTGCGCTTCAGGCACCAGGCCACATAGCCGTTATAGCGGGCATTCTCACCCAGGGTCGGCATGTGCACTTCAAGCGCGGTGCCGCGACGCCAGGCGCGATGGTAATTGCAGGCCATGCCGCCGAGGCTGATAGTGTGCAGCCGCTGGCGCGAAATGCAGGCATGCTTGCGCAGGGTCAATTCAACCGGAACATCATCAGGATGAGGCAGAAACCGTCCCATGACCGCAGACTCCGAGTGTCGTCCAACTGACAGTGTTTCCCGAAGTATAGTGGCCCAATTGGAGCTGACCGATTTCGACGTCGACCAGACCTTGCTGGGGCTGTCGGGGGTTTCCCTGGTGATCTTCACCAGCCCCGGCTGTTCCGCCTGCCGTTGGGCACGGCAGCAGTTACCCAGGCTGGATTTGCCGGTCGATCGTCTGTGCTGGATCGATGCCGGTGACAATGGCGGCGCGGTGGAGCGTTACCAGGTGTTCCACCTTCCAGCATTGTTCGTGGTGCGCGATGCTCGGTTTCATGGGGGCATAGAATCGCGGCTGACGGCTGGAGAGCTTGCCCTGGGCCTGGATCAGGCGCTTGAACGATTACCAGAGGAGTTGCCGTGATGGATGCAGTTCGCAAGCCGCGTGTGGGCATTATCGGGTCCGGGGCGATCGGCGGTTTTTATGGGTTGCTGCTGGCCCGTGCCGGTTTCGACGTGCACTTTCTATTGCGCAGTGAATTTTCGGCCGTCGTCGAACACGGGCTGCGCTTGACCAGCGCGGTACATGGCACCTTGACCCTCGATCCAGTGCAGGCCTACGCCCGCGCCGAGCAGATGCCGCCTTGCGATTGGCTGCTGGTGGGCGCCAAGACCACCAGCAACTTGCAACTGGCACCGGCGATCATCCAGGCGGCCGCCCCGGGAGCCAGGGTCCTGTTGTTGCAGAATGGCCTGGGTGTCGAAGACCAGTTGCGTGGTGCTTTGCCCGACTCGCTGCATCTATTGGGCGGCTTGTGCTTCATCTGTGTCCATCGTGCCGGCCCCGGGCAGATCGAGCATCAGGCCCTTGGCGCCGTGAACCTGGGCTATCACAGCGGTCCCGCCGGCGACCCGGCACTGCGCCAGGCGATCGTCGAGGAGGGGGCCGGGTTGTTCCGTGAAGCCGGGATCGATTCCCAGGCCATGGGCAACCTGCAGCAGGCGCGTTGGCAGAAGCTGGTGTGGAACGTGCCGTACAACGGCTTGTCGGTGCTGCTGCGGGCGAGTACCACGCCGCTGATGGCCGACCCGGACTGCCGGCAGTTGATCCAGGACTTGATGCGAGAGGTATTGCAGGGAGCTGCGGCCTGCGGCTACGCCATTCCGGAGGCCTATGCCCAGCAGTTGTTCAAGTCCACCGAGGTTATGCCCGACTATTGGCCCAGCATGTACCATGATTTCCTGCACCGACGTCCGTTGGAGCTCGAGGCCATCTATGCTGCTCCGCTGGCTGCCGCGCAGGCAGCGGGTTGCGAACTGCCGAAGATCCGGGCGTTGTACCAGGCCCTGGGGTTCATCGATCGGCATCCGGCCTGAGGCTGGTCATCACCTGACCAGGAGCGAATATGGCAAAGGGACTGGACGGCAAACTGGTGGTAGCGATCTCTTCGCGGGCGCTGTTCGACCTGAGTGACAGCCATAAGGTCTACCTGGCCCAGGGGGTGGAGGCCTACCGGCAGTACCAGATCGAGCACGAGGAGGAGATCCTCGAGCCCGGGGATGCCTTTCCCCTGGTCAAGAAACTCTTGAGCCTGAATGCCAGCCTGGGGCGGGCGCGGGTCGAGGTGGTGCTGGTGTCACGCAACAGCGCCGACACGGGCCTGCGAGTGTTCAACTCGATCCAGCACTACGACCTGGGTATTTCCCGAGCAGCCTTCGTGGGCGGGCGCAGCCCCTATCCTTACCTGGCGGCCTTTGGCAGCGACCTGTTTCTTTCCACCCATGCCGAGGATGTGCGCAGTGCGCTGGAGGCCGGTTTCGCCGCGGCGACCATTCTTTCCGGTGGCACGCGGCGGGCCGAGAACGGCGAGCTGCGCATTGCCTTCGATGGTGACGCGGTACTGTTTTCCGATGAATCGGAGCGCATCTATCAATCCGGCGGTCTGGAGGCGTTCCAGGCCAGCGAGCGCCAGTCGGCCCGCGAGCCTCTGCCGGGTGGGCCGTTCAAGGGCTTCCTGGCGGCGCTCAACCTGCTCCAGGGCGAGTTCCCCGGCGATGCCTGCCCGATCCGGACGGCGCTGGTCACCGCGCGTTCGGCCCCGGCCCACGAACGGGTGATCCGGACTTTGCGCGAGTGGAATATCCGCCTCGACGAGTCGCTCTTTCTCGGTGGCCTGGAAAAGGCCGCCTTCCTCGAGGCCTTCGCCGCCGATGTGTTTTTCGACGACCAGGCCGGTCACTGCGAGCTGGCGCGAGAGGTGGTGGCCACCGGTCACGTGCCCCATGGCATCAGTAACCAAGCCAAGGCCTGAGCCCCCCGGAATCCGGGGCTCGCACACCTCCAGGCACTGCTAAGCTGAATCAATCTCCGCCCAGATTGGCAGTTGAGGAGGTCGTATGATTCGTTCGATGCTGTATGCCACTGACCTCGGCGTGTACGCCCCCTATGTGATGCAGCACGCCCTGGAACTGGCTCGAACGTTCAATGCCGACCTACACGTGGTGCACGCCGTCGAACCCATGGGGCTGTTCGCCGAGTCGGTATTGCAGAGCTATCTGGACGAGCAGTCGCTGAACGAGTTCCATCGCCAGGGGCTGAACACGGTGATGGCCAATATCGAGCAGCGGGTGCTGGACAGTTTTCGCGAAGAGCTGGGGGAGGGCATGCAGGACCTGACCCTGATCCAGTCGGTGCGTGTCCTGCAAGGAGACCCCTCGCAGGTGATACTCGAGCAGACGGCGAAACTCTCGGTGGATCTGTTGATTGTAGGAAGTCACAGCCATGGGGTGGGGGCGCAAACGCCATTGGGCCGCACCGCCGCGCGGGTCTTGCAACTGGCCAAAGTACCGGTTTACCTGGTCCCCCTGATGCAGCGGCGACGCCAGGGCGATGCCTGAGGATGAAATGGAAAATTCTGAAGAAAAGTTCTAGATTTATTCTCCTGACCATTAATATAGTTATATACCGTCGCTGATACCCGTGGCGCCTACCTGCTTTGAGGGATTGATATGAAGCTTCAACAATTGCGCTACATCTGGGAAGTGGCGCACCACGACCTCAACGTTTCCGCTACCGCCCAAAGCCTCTACACCTCGCAACCGGGTATCAGCAAGCAGATTCGCCTGCTCGAGGACGAACTGGGCGTCGAGGTCTTCGCCCGCAGTGGCAAGCACCTGACCCGCGTGACCCCGGCGGGTGAGCGAATCATCAACACCGCTGGCGAGATCCTGCGCAAGGTCGAGAGCATCAAGCAGATCGCCCAGGAGTTCTCCAACGAGAAGAAGGGCACCCTGTCCATCGCCACCACCCATACCCAGGCGCGTTACGCCCTGCCTCCGGTGATCAGCAGCTTCATCAAGCAGTACCCGGATGTGGCCCTGCACATGCATCAGGGCTCGCCTATGCAGATCGCCGAGATGGCCGCCGACGGTACCGTGGACTTCGCCATCGCCACCGAGGCGCTGGAGCTGTTCGGTGACCTGGTGATGATGCCGTGCTACCGCTGGAACCGCTGCGTGGTCGTGCCCCTGGGCCATCCGTTGACCAAGCTGCCGAAGCTGACCCTCGAGACCCTGGCCGAATACCCGATCGTGACCTACGTGTTCGGCTTCACTGGCCGCTCCAAGCTCGACGAAGCCTTCAGCCATCGCGGCCTGACGCCCAAGGTGGTATTCACCGCCGCCGACGCCGACGTGATCAAGACTTATGTGCGCCTGGGCCTGGGCGTGGGCATCGTGGCCAAGATGGCCGTGGATACCAAGCTCGACAGCGACCTGGTGGTACTGGATGCCAGCGAGCTGTTCGAGTCGAGCATCACCAAGATCGGTTTCCGTCGCGGTACCTTCCTGCGCGGCTTCATGTGCGACTTCATCGAGAAGTTCGCCCCGCACCTGACTCGCGAAGTCATGGCCAAGGCCATCCAGTGCCATAACAAGCAAGAACTGGAAGAGCTGTTCGACGGCGTCGAGCTACCGGTCCACTGATTTCCCGCCGGCCTAGCGCACCTCGGTGACAGTGAACCGTTGCCGGGTGCCGGCAACCACGATTTCCACTTCATCACCCTCGAACTTGCCCAGAAGGCCCTGGCCCATGGGCGAGCGTGGAGTGATCACCGTCACCGTCTGGCCGACCACCTGGACCTTCAGCCCCGCTCCGTCGGGCCCGAGGAACAGCCACTGTTCGCGCCCGCGCTCATCTTCCAGGCCCAGCAGGCTCCCGACCTGGATGCTCGATTGCCCATCGCCGGGGCGCAAGGCCAGGTTCTGCCAGAGCCCCAGGGCCTGGCGGATTTCCTCGACCCGCCTGGATTGACCGGCGGCCAGGTACGCGGCCTCAAGCCCCAGGGTGTCGTACTTGTTCTCGGCGACGTTCTCTTCGTGGGTCGCTGTCTCGTGGGCGGTTTGCGCCGCTCGCAGGGCGATCTGCAGATCGTCCTGGAGCTGTTGCAGGATCAGTGGGTAGACGGACTGTTTATTCATGGTCAATTACAGAATTGCAGGACGTTGGCCCGGCTCTTGTCGCTCGGCGCGGTCTGGTCCTGCTGCAGCCAGAACTGGCACTTGGCGTTGGACAGGTTGCGCGGGTTGCTGCGAGCGTTCTCCAGGGATTGCAGTTCCTCGTTCTTGCGCAGGTTTTCCTGGTATTGCTCGAACAGGCGGTTGGGCTGTTCGGGGGCGGCCACGGCGGGCTTGCCCAGTTGTTGCACGGCCTGGGCCACCGGCGCCAGTTGCTGGCTGAACAGAAAGTGCGAGGCCAGCCAGCAGGTCAGGGCGATCGCCAGGAACCCCAGCCACAGGCCCAGGGCGATACTGGCACTGAGCGCCAGGGCATTGAAGCCGATGCGCAATGGGCGGCGGGCGGGCGGACGGTGCGACATGGTTGCCTCCTGGCGGGCAAGGTTGAACGGGGGCTGATTGTCGCACGAAGATTAATCGAGGTCGGCTCTTCTGCGCAGGGGCATTTATGCGGACAATCGGCGCCTTTGCCAATTGGGGACAGGAATGAAAGCCTCCTGGGACATTTTTTGCAGCGTGGTCGACAACTACGGTGATATCGGCGTGACCTGGCGTCTGGCCCGGCAGTTGGTGGCCGAACATGGTTGCGCCGTGCGCTTGTGGGTCGACGACCTGCGCGCCTTCGAGCGGATCTGTCCGGAGATCGACATGGACAAGGACCGCCAGCAGCAGGACGGGGTCGAGGTCCGGCATTGGCCGGCCCAGTGGTCAGCCGAAGTCGCGGCCGATGTGGTGATCGCTGCGTTCGCCTGCCAGTTGCCTCATGCCTATATGGAAGCCATGGCCGATCGCGAACGGGCGCCCTTGTGGTTGAACCTGGATTACCTGAGCGCCGAGGACTGGGTCGGAGGCTGCCATGGCCTGCCCTCGGTGAAGTTTCGTGGTGTACAGAAGTACTTCTTCTTCCCGGGATTCCAGGCGCAGACCGGCGGGCTGCTGCGCGAGAACGGCCTGCTGGAGCGACGCCGGGCGTTCCAGGCCGACCCCCAGGCCCAGGTGGCATTCCTTCGACAGCTTGGGGTAGTGCCAGCCAGCGATGCCCGGTTGATGTCGCTGTTCGCCTATGAAAATGCCGGCCTGGCCGATTGGCTGGACGCCCTGGCCGCTGATCGCCGCCCCACCCATTTACTGGTGCCCGAAGGGCGCATCCTCGGTGATGTGCAACGCTGGCTGGGCGTCGACTCCTTGGTCGTGGGCAGCGTGCTGGCCCGGCAATCGCTGACGCTCCAGGTCCTGCCTTTCGTGCGCCAGGAAGATTATGACCGCCTGCTCTGGTGCTGCGATTTCAACGCGGTACGGGGCGAAGACTCTTTCGTGCGGGCGCAATGGGCGGGGCGGCCGATGCTCTGGCACATCTATCGCCAGGACGAAGACATCCACCTGGACAAACTCGAGGCGTTCCTCGCGCTCTACACCCGCGGGCTGTCAGCCGAGGCCGGGGCGGCCGTGCTGGCCTTGTGGCGAGCCTGGAACACCGAGGGGCAGATGGCCGCCCCCTGGGAAAAGCTGCTGCAACACTGGCCGGAAATCGCCGTGCACGCCGAACGATGGTGCCTGGAACAGGGCTTGCAGGCCGATCTTGCTGCGGCGCTGGTGCAGTTTTACCTAAATTGGATATGATACGCGGCCTAGATTTTTGTAAATCCCATCCAAATTCGGATATTCGCAATGAAAACTGGTAAAGAACTCAAACCCGGTACCGTGATCCGTATCGACAACGATCCTTGGCTGGTTCAGAAAGCTGAATTCACCAAGTCCGGTCGTAACAGCGCGATCATGAAGACCAAGCTGAAGAACCTGCTGACCGGTTACAAGACCGAAACCGTTTACGGTGCGGACGACAAACTGGACGACGTGATCCTGGATCGCAAAGAAGCGACCCTGTCGTTCATCAGCGGTGACTCCTACACCTTCATGGACACCACTGACTACACCATGTACGAGCTGAACTCCGAGGACATCGAGGCCGTTCTGCCGTTCATCGAAGAAGGCATGACCGACGTCTGCGAAGCCGTGTTCTTCGAAGGCCGCCTGGTTTCCGTCGACCTGCCGACCACCATCGTGCGCCAGATCGACTACACCGAAGGTTCCGCTCGCGGCGACACTTCGGGCAAGGTGATGAAGCCTGCCAAACTGAAGAACGGCACCGAGCTGAGCGTTGCCGACTTCATCGAGATCGGCGACTGGATCGAGATCGATACCCGCGAAGGCGGTTCTTACAAAGGCCGCGCCAAGGTTTAAACCTGGCCCGTTCTTGTAGATGAAAAAGCCCGGCCTTGAGTCGGGCTTTTTTGTGCCTGCAATTCGTCGTTTCAGACGCTTACGTGCAGGCGAACATCGACATTGCCGCGGGTGGCGTTGGAGTAGGGGCAGACCTGGTGAGCGGCATCTACCAGGCTTTGTGCCTCATCCCGGGCCAGGCCGGGCAGATTGACGTGCAGGTCGATGTCCAGGCCGAAGCCGCCCGGGATCTGGCCGATGCCGACATGGGCGGTGATCGAGGCGTTGTCCGGAATCTTGCGCTTGCTCTGGCTGGCGACGAACTTCAAGGCGCCGATGAAGCACGCCGAGTAGCCGGCGGCGAACAGCTGCTCCGGATTGGTTGCCTGTCCACCCGCACCACCCAGCTCCTTGGGAGTGGCCAACTTGACGTCGAGGATGTTGTCGCTGGAAACGGCACGGCCGTCACGGCCACCGGTGGCGGTTGCAACTGCGGTATAGAGAGTCTGCATGGTGTAAAGCCTCGTTCAGGTTTTTGGGTGCTAATTGTTGGTGCGCTAAATAATCTGGAGAAAATATATTGCGATAATATTTAGTGCGCAAGATAAATTTTCGCGTAAAGCCGTCCATGGATCGCTATTAATAGCTAACTAGTTGATTATTAAATAAATTTTTACCGAAAGACCCGCCCCAAGATGGGGGCGGGAGTCACTGCGCAGGGCTAGAGGCTTTCTTGCAGATTACGGCGCAAGGCCAGCAGGTCTTCCTGCAACTGGCGCAGTTGCGCCACCGTCTGGCCGCTGGCCCCGAGAATGCATTGCGGTATTGCCTGGGCCTGGGCTTGCAGGGCACGGCCTTGTTCGGTCAATTCGACGATCACCACTCGTTCGTCTTCACGGCTGCGCGTGCGGCTGAGCAGGCCCTCGGCCTCCAGGCGCTTGAGCAGAGGGGTCAGGGAGCCGGGGTCGGTGAGCAGGCGCTGGCTGATTTCGCCGACGGTCAGCCCATCGCGTTCCCAGAGCACCAGCATCGCCAGGTATTGTGGATAAGTCAGCCCCAGGCGCTGCAACAGCGGCTTGTAGACCTTGGTCATCAGCAATGAGGTGGAATGCAGGGCGAAGCACAGCTGGTTGTCCAACAGCAGGGGATCGCAGGCGGGCGAGGTGGCGCGTTCGGTGGTCATGTCGAAGCCTTGGTCATTGATGGTCCTGAATCTAGCGGGCGAATCTTTAATGCGCCAGATGAAATCGCCAGGGCTCAGCCCATGGCGCTCTGCAAGGCCAGGTCCCATGGAGGAATGGGGCTGAACCGGCTCTTGAGGTATTCCAGCAGCAGGCGGCTGCGGGCGTTGGGATGCTGCTCCATGCGCAAGGCATAGATGCCGGCGGTTTCCGGCTTGGGCAAGCCGCTGTTGCAGAACAGCGGCACCAGTTCCCCGCGCAACAGATGTTCGCTGGCCAGCCAGGTTGGCAGGTGGGCGATGCCCAGGCCGGCCAGGGCCCCGGACAGCAAGGCCTCGGCGTTGTTGGCACTGAAGCGGATCCGCCGTGGACGATGGCTCTGCAGTTGGCCGTCGAGTTCGAAGCGCCAGGCGAACAACGGAGCCAGGCCATCCCAGTCCAGGCCATCATGCTGGTCGAGTTCGGCCGGGTGGACCGGGGTGCCGCGGCTCTTCAAGTAGGTTGGGCTGGCACAGGCGATCCGCACGATGCTGGCCAGGGTCGTGGCTACCATGCGTGTGTCCACCTGCTGTCCGGCCCGCAGCACCAGGTCGACCTTGCCCAGATGCGAGCCTTGCATGTCGACGAAGCTGTCGATCAGGTGCAGTTGTACATCCAGGCCCGGATACAGCATCAGGAAATCCGCGATGGCCGGGGCCAGGTGGCGGCGGCCGAAGGCGGCGGGGGCATCGATGCGGATCAGCCCCTCCGGCGCATGGCTCAAGGACGCCGCCTCGGCCCTGGCCAGTTGCAGCTCGGCGACGATGCGCCGGGCCCGCTCGGCGAATGCCAGGCCGGCCGCGGTGGCCACTACGGCATGGGTGGTGCGCATGAACAGCGTGGTGCCCACGGCTTTTTCCAGGCCGTCGATACGCCGGGCCACTGCCGAAGGGGTCAGGGGATGGCGGCGGGCGGCGGCGGAGAAGCTGCCGGCTTCCAGCACATCGAGAAACAGCCCCAGTTGTTCAGTAAGAGTATTGGGATTCATGGTCAGCTCGGCTATGCGAAAACAGCAAAGCCATTGTGCGTTGTTGTGCG
The DNA here is from genome assembly GCF_014230245.1 of Pseudomonas sp. MSSRFD41. Taxonomy (NCBI): domain Bacteria; kingdom Pseudomonadati; phylum Pseudomonadota; class Gammaproteobacteria; order Pseudomonadales; family Pseudomonadaceae; genus Pseudomonas; species Pseudomonas sp. MSSRFD41. The sequence goes on from NZ_JACKZK010000030.1 coordinate 33,733, forward strand.
TTTCCGTACCAGCGGTGACTGCGTAGCATGCAAGCCTCGAGTGAGGAGAGCGGTCTTGATCGATTCATTGATGTATCTGTTGTTGGGCGCGGCCCTGGGGACGGTCGGGGGCCTGTTCGGCATCGGTGGCGGGTTGATCGCCATCCCGGTGCTGGGGGTGTGGTTCGGTCTGGACCAGCAACTGGCCCAGGGCACGGCGCTGGTGATGGTGGTGCCGAACGTGATGCTGGCGCTGTGGCGTTATCACCAGCACAACCGTATCGAGGCCCGGCATGCCTTGCCCCTGGCGCTGATGGGCTTCAGCTTCGCCTGGCTCGGTTCGATCTGGGCGGTGGGTATCGACCCCCAGAAAATGCGTACCATCTTCGTGGTTTTCCTCCTGGCCCTGTCCGGCTACAACCTGTTGCGGCTGTTCGGCACTGCGCCCGCGACAGCGTCCTCGATGCGCTATTCCTGGCCTTGGTTGGGAGCGCTGGGAGCGGCTTCCGGGGCGCTCGGCGGGCTGTTCGGGGTGGGCAGCGCGGTAGTGGCTACCCCGGTGCTGACCAGTGTCTTCGGCACCACCCAGGTGGTGGCCCAGGGCTTGTCCCTGGCCCTGGCCCTGCCCAGCACCGGGGTGACCCTGGTGACCTATGGTCTGCATCACCAGGTGAACTGGCTGGTAGGCCTGCCATTGGCGGCCGGTGGCTTGCTGAGCATCAGTTGGGGCGTGAAGGTCGCCCATGCCTTGCCCGAGCGCCTGCTGCGCGCATTGTTCTGCGCCTTCCTGGTGATGTGCGCAGTGATGCTGGGACTCAGGACTTGAAGCCCTCGACGATATGTTCGGCCAGGCATTCGGTGATCGGCGAGGGCTGGTTGAGGTTGCGTACCAGCATGATGCTGGCCTCCGGTAGCAACGGCAGGCCTTCGGCTTCTCCCAGGATGCGCAAATCAGGCGTGATCAGGCTCTCCAGCTGGGCGGTGACCGCCAGCCCCGCGCTGACCACCGCCATGATCGCCGACAGGCTGGAGCTGTTGTAGGCGATGCGGTAGTCGAGGCCGCTGGCATCCAGGGCGTTGCAGGCCCACAGCCGGCAGAAGCAGTCGCTGTTGAACATCGCCAGGGGCAGCGGTGTTTGCCCCGGGGGCTCGAAGCACTCGGCCGCGGCCCAGACGAAACGCTCCTTGCGCAGCAACTGGCCGATTTCGTTGCCCGGTTCGCGGGTGACGATGGACAGGTCCAGGTCCTGGCGCTGCAACAGTTGCCTGGACGATTCGCAATGCACCTCGATCTGGATCAACGGGTAACTCTGGGCGAACCGCGACAGGATGCCCGGCAGGAAGCGCATCACATAGTCATCCGGAGTGCCGATGCGCACCAGGCCCACCATGTGCGGCTCGCGCAGGGTATTGAATACCTCGCTGTGCAGCTTGAGGATGCGCCGGGCATACCCCAGCAGCACCTGGCCTTCGGCGGTCAGCTTGACCTGGCGGCCGTCGCGCTGGAACAGCTGGCGTTGCAGCACGTCCTCCTCCAGCCGTTTCATCTGCATGCTCACCGCCGACTGGGTACGGTTGACCCGCTCGCCGGCCCGGGTGAAACCACCTTCATCGGCGATGGCGACGAAGGTGCGCAGTACTTCGGTATCGATGCTGGGGAACTGGGACATTCATCAAACCCTGAGATGGATACGCAGGAAGCATTCTTGCGGCTGATCTTATTCCCCACGGGCCAGCGCCGTCATCCCCCGGGCTGCCCGTTCATGCCCGGCTTCGGGACGACAGCCAGGCCAGCACCTGTTGCGGATTCTGATCGGGGGGGAACACCGGATAGAACACCTGCTCGATCCGCCCGTCCTCGATTACCAGGGTCAGGCGCTTGAGAAAACGCCTGCCGTTGAGCTCGAATTGTGGCAGGGCCAGAGCCCGGGCCAGGTGCTCCTCGGCATCGGACAACAGCGCGAAGGGCAGGTGCAGGCGTTCGACGGCTTCGCGCTGGTAGGCGCTGTCCTGGCTCGACAGGCCGAACAATTGCGCCACGCCCGCTGCCGCAAGCTCCTGGGCATGATCGCGAAAGGCACAGGATTGCGGGGTGCAGCCACGGGCCCCGGGGGTCTGGTCCCAGCCCTCGAGCAGCGGCAGGTCCGGCCGGCCGGTGCGCGGATAGATGTACAGCACCGTCCGACCTGGCAGCACGGACAGGTCCACCGCCTGTCCGGTGGTCGAGGGTAGCGGCAATTGCGGCAGGTACCGGCCGGCCAGGTGCCGGGCCGCGCCGTCATCCTGGGGGGCGGGAATGCTCGACCAATCCACGTTCAGCATGTCTCTCATCGTTAATGCTCCTGGCTGCTCCGGTTGTGCTTGCCGGTCTTGTCGCGCCCGGCGACTGCAAGACTGTTATAGGTGCTCTCCGTTGTTCCTGCTTTTATAGGGGAACTTTTCGAAGTTGATAGTTTGGCGATAGTTATTATCAGGCTTGGAAATAAGTAAGGTTCGATAAAGTAGTTGGCTATGGTTGGATTTTTATTAATTGCCTCCGGCGATAAGAATTGCTTGTTCGGAATAATGCCGATTAATGGCATGTTTTATCTTTTCCCGAGTTTGCCTAAAGCTATATCCACTACTAGTGTTGCGGATGCCATGTACAGATGGTCTGTACTGGGATTGCGACCAACTTTGGAGGGTCCTTTCATGAGCGCGAAAGCGGAACATGCCGAACCAACTAATGCAGAACTTACCCAGCTCAAGGCCAAGCTCAAGGCCGGCAAGCTGGCGCCAGAAGACCTCAAGGCCCTGGTCGGCCTGGTAGAGCGTACGGAGAAGGCCGCCAAGCAACTTAGGGCAGCCATAGTCGAGTAACCGACGCTAACGTCTTGGAGGGCGGATCAGAAATGGAAATCACTACTCGGAACAATCATGTTGATCTATCTGAACCATTGCGTAGCCCTCCATTTTTAGCGCGAAGTACCCATGGCGATCATGCGGTGTTGTTATTGGGGCGCGTAGAAGCGCCGATCTCGACGCTGAGCGACAATGCCTCTTTTACCGAACGCCTGGCCCAGAGTCTCAACTTGTCGTTACTGGACAGTCACTTCAGCGCGGAAGAATTCATCTTGTTGCTCGGCGAGCAATACACCGCCGCCGAAGAGTTCGTATATGGCCATCCGATCTGGAGAAAGATCCGCGAGGGTGATCAATCCGCGTTGCATGCCTACATCCTGGAAACCCGGCATTACCTGGCTGCCGCTGCCTCTCGTATGTGCCCTGCCGTCAGCCCGGGTATCGGCTTGTCACCGATCACCCTGATGCTTTCCAGGCATGCCTTGGAGGAATGGGATCACGCGCGGTTTTTCAACGAGGCCCTGGAGCTCATCGGTTGCTCGAACGACGTGGTGCGTCTGGCCAGGCCCTTGCCGGCGACCCTGGAGTGGATCCACCTGTCCCGGCACATCGCGGCCATGGGCGAGTTGGTGTCCGCTGCCTGTTCCGGCTTCATGGAACATTCCTCGGTGGAGAAAGAGGCCGTGCTTGGCTGGCACGACCTGCTGGTGGGCCACAACCTGTTGAGCCGCATGGCCACCAACAAAGTGCTGGGTCACTTCGCCACCGACCTCGACTACGGGCACTCCGAGAACTGGAAGAAGGCGGTCCGCACCCAGGGCTGTCATCCCGCCTCGGTGGTGGCCAGCGTACTGAACACGGTGTGCAGCCTGAGCGAGATGATCTACCGCTGGTTGTCCGCCCTCGAACAGGGCTGCGCCAGTTCCATCGTCACGGCGGCGCAGGTGCTCGCCGAGGATGGCCTGGACCAACCGCTGCGCGATTGCGATTCGCCGCTGGAGGTGGGCATCTTCCAGGGCTTGCCGGTCTGGCCGGCCAGTGTCATGAGCCTGGTCAACGGCGAGCGCTCTGGTGATGACAACCCTTCAGACATCATCGTCGCCTCCTGTTATGCCCTGGGGCACCGGGTACCACCACTGGCCGCCAACGGCGCGCCGTTCTGCCTGCTGCTGGGGCAGATCCACGAGCAACTGGTCGACAGCCAGGGTGTCGGCGCCGACAGCGTCGCGGCCATCGAGCGGATGACCACGGATTGGCTGGTGTCGGTGGACGGCCATCCTTTATGGCAACAGATGACCGAGGGTTGCAGCGACGAACTGGTGATTGGCTACATGCTGGAGAATTTCCATTACCTGGCCTCGGCCACCCGCCATGTCAGCCCGGCGATTGCCGCCTGCCAGGATGCGCGAATCCGCGAAAACCTGTTGCAGCACCTGCAGGACGAACTGACCCATTGCGACATTCTCAAGCCTCGCCTGCGGGAGCTGGGCGTCCGCCAGCCTGCGGCGATGCGGCCGCTGCCCACCACCGCGGCCTTCGTCGGTTACCTCAGCGACCTGGCGCGCCACGACTGGAAGGGTTACCTGATCGGTTCGACCTACCTGCAAAAAAGCCTGAGTGAATGCCGCGGCGATGATCGCCACATGAAGTTCTATTCCCGGGTTTCGGCCAACAATCCCCGTTGCGCCGCGCTGCTGGGGGCCATGGCGGCCCACGATGAACTGGATGATGAACTGGGCCATGACGCGCGACCCTCACGCAATATCCAGTACCTGCTGGCACGGGGCGAGGTGAGTCGCGATTCCGTGGCGCGGGCGGCGATCCTGCCGTCGCTGGCCTGGAGTTTCCTGGATGGCATTCGCGCCCATTACTGCACCGGCAAGGATTCGGTCCTGCAGCGCCAGGCCTGGAGTGCAAGATGAACCGGCCCTACTTCCAGACGGTGCAGCCCCTGGCGCGCCTTCATGAGCTGCTGTTCGAGGAGCAGGACTTCGACGCCCTGGCCAGGCGCCTGCCGGAGCCGCGCATGCCGCTGGCGATGTGGCGCGATGTGCTGCACAGCGAGTTGCTGGCGCTGTTTCGCTGGGCGCTGATCCGCGCCAAGGAGGACCTGGGCCAGGCGCAGGCCCAGGCCTACGGCGAGGAGGTCCTGTGCCTGTTGCCTTACTACGGTTTTTGCCTGCATGCCATTCGCCGCGCCGTGCCATTCGCCTTGATGGGCATTGCCACCACGGTGTCGGTGCGCGATGACCTTTATCCGCAGGCCCGCGCAGTGATCGCCGAATTGGCGAGCCTGCTGCAGGTGCAGGAGCTGCTGCGCGTCAGCGACCAGCCCTCGGCGAGCCTGGCCAGGCAGTTCCAGGAGCGGGACGGGCTGATCGTCCTCACTGGCAAGCAGTCCACCTTTGCCAGCTTGCGCAGCTGCTATCCACAGGCCCGGATCATGGGGGCGACGGGCTGTTGTGCGGTGGTCCTGGCGGCGGCTGAAGAGCCGGCGCGGCAGATCGAAAAACAGCGCATGCAAGGTCGGCTCTCGGTCAGTTGCAGCAATCACGGGCATACCGTCCTGGTCGAAGCGCTGGCCCCGGGGGCGGCGGTGCTGGCCGTCGATGGCTGCCGGCCGACGACCCGCACCTGCGTGGAGGCCATCCTCGGGCAATTGCATCCGTCCATAGTGCTGGCGCCTTCGGCTGCGGACCTGCCCGACGACCTGGGAGGCTACAGCCTGTTGGCATGGGAGGAGGCCGCTACGGCCAGTCTCGATGGTTTCGGGCGGGACCCTCTGGGCGGCTGGCCCGGAGACTACCGGATTTGAGACGGCGTTGGATGGGCAAGGATGATCCATCAAATTCTGAGATGTAGAGCATAAGAAACATTCGTTGGATTGATTATTTGCCCAGGCAGACACTGTCGTCATCCCACAGGAGGACAAGATGATGAAAGGTCAAAAGGGTTATCTGTTGGTCCAGTCGTTCCACGGCTTCTCGCTCGCGGCCTTGTGGCACAAGGTTGCGCGCTGGTACGTCCTGGGTCATGAGCGGCGGATGCTGGCCGGCTTGAACGATGAGGCGCTCAAGGACATCGGCTTGTCCCGGGCGGATGTGGAGCACGAACGGGCGCGCCCGTTCTGGGACGATCCACTATTGAAATGAGTGCCCGCAGGTTCGCTGGCCAGCGGCGTGTCGTTTCAGTGCACGGGTAGTTCGAGGGCGGGCCGTGCCAGGGTTTGGACCCGGTTGCGGCCTTTGCCCTTGGCGTCGTACAGCGCCTCGTCGGCCTGGGATAGCAGGCGCGACAGGTCATAGTCCCGGCCCTGGCTGGTCACCACGCCGATGCTGACGCTGAGCAGCCCGGGTTCGAGCAGTGTCAGGCCGGCGAAGGTCTCGCGGATGCGCTCGGCCACCCGTACCGCCTCTTGTTCATCCACCGCTGCCAACAGGCAGGCGAATTCCTCGCCGCCGATACGGCCGAAGGCGTCGTTGGCGCGCAAGGTGTGCACCAATACCTGGCTGAAGGCGATCAGCGCCTGATCGCCGGTCTGGTGGCCGAAGGTGTCGTTCAGGCGCTTGAAGTGGTCCAGGTCGCATAACAGCAGCGACACGGCGCGCCGTGCCGCTGGCAACCGGCCAGCAAGCGTTCGCCGTTGGCCATGAATGCCCGGCGATTGCCGATCCCTGTCAGGGCATCACAGAATGCCGCGGCCTTGAAGCGTCTTTCCGCTCGTTCCTTGACCATGGCCAGGGTCATATAGGCGATGCCGATCACGTAGACCATCGATTCGAACAGCATGAACGAAAAGAACGGTACACCCTCGCCTTGGCCATCCAGGGCCTGGGCCAGCCCGACGCCCTGATCGATGACGCTGCGCACGGCGTAAAAGCAGGTATGCAACAGGGTCAGTCCCAGGGCCGGGAGGTAGGCCACTTCCAGGCTCCGTCGACTGCGCCAGAATTCGAGGGCTGTCAGTGCTCCATAACCACCCGCCAGCAGCGAGTACACCGTGACCCGCACCGGCATCGACTCATGGAAGGCCGGGACCAGGCACAGGGCCAGCCACAGGCCGGCGCCGGCGAGCATGCCGGGGACATGGGGCTCGCGTGCGGCGAAGACCCGCATCGCCGTCCAGTTCAGGGCCGCGCTAAACAGCAGGACCACGTTGCCGAGCACGACGGGAACCCAATGCGCCCCGTGATGGCGCCAACTCACCAGCACCACGCCGACCGATGCCAGCAGCATCATGCTGCCCAGGTAGGCCAATGGCCGTTCGCGGCTTTCCCGCAGCCAGGCGTGCAAGGTCAGCAGGCCCATCAGGAAGAAGATGAACACGGATACCACGAGCAAGGTGGGGAGATGCAGCGTCATATCCAGGTTCTCGTCAGCAAGGGCGAAGCGGAAAACAACCGCCGATGCGGCTAATTGCCATTAGTGGGCGCGATTGTAGCCAGAACGGCGGCAGGAGAGCGCAGTAACGGGTGCGCTGCGATGGCGGCGAGCTTGCGGCTGCGGGCGAGTGCGTTGCTATCGATGGCCGTCCGGGTAGGCCGGTGTCGCGAAAATGTCTGGCGCGCGGCTATTCAAGTGGAGCGTGGCTGCGTTAGCGTGCGGGCTGACAAGGAGCATCCCATGACCGCAGCCCATTCCTTTTCCCTCAAGCAGGCTCGTCGACTGGCCTTGGCCGCCCAGGGGTTTGGCGGTCGCCAGCCGCCAGCGACGATCAAGGCCGCACGACTCAACCAGCAGATAGAGCGCCTGGGCTTGTTGCAGATCGATTCGGTCAACGCCCTCGTGCGTGCCCATTACCTGCCGCTGTTCTCCCGCCTTGGAAGTTATCCACAGCAGTTGCTGGACCAGGCCGCCTGGAGCCAGGGACGGCGACGTACCTTGTTCGAATACTGGGGGCACGAGGCGTCGCTGTTGCCGATGTCCATGTACCCGCTGATGCGCTGGCGAATGCGGCGGGCCAGCCAGGGCCGGGGCATTTATTCGCAGCTGGCGCGTTTTGGCCACGAACACCAGGCGACCATCGGCCGGGTCCTGGCCGCCGTCCAGGAACGAGGCGCCCTGGGCGCCGGCAGCCTGTCCACCCGTGAGGAGCGGGCGGGCCCATGGTGGGACTGGAGCGCAGAGAAGCATGCCCTGGAGTGGCTGTTCGCCGCCGGGGAAGTGACGGTGGCCGGGCGTCGTGGTTTCGAGCGCTTGTACGATTTGCCGGAGCGGGTGATCCCCCAGGCGATTCTGCACCAGCCCCTGCCGGACGAGGCCCAGGCCCAGCGCCGACTGCTGTTGCAGGCGGCGCGGGCCCTGGGCGTGGCCACGGAAAAGGACCTGCGCGATTACTTTCGCCTCGATCCGGCGGACAGCCGTGCCCGGTTGGGCGAATTGCTCGAAGACGGCCAGTTGCTGGCCTGCCAGGTTCAGGATTGGCGCCAGCCAGCCTATTGCCTGCCCGAGGCCAAGGTGCCGCGCAAGGTCGCTGCCAGTGCCTTGCTGTCGCCCTTCGATTCGCTGATCTGGGAGCGCAGCCGCACCGAGCGCCTGTTCGATTTCCGCTATCGGCTGGAGATCTACACACCGCAACACAAGCGGGTCTATGGCTACTACGTGCTGCCGTTCCTGCATGAAGAGCGTATCGCCGCGCGGGTCGATCTGCGGGCGGAGCGGGCCCAGGGGCGCCTGGCGGTGCATGCGGTGCACGAGGAAACCCCCGGCCTGGACGAGCAGGGCATCCAGGCCCTGGCCGGGCAACTGCGGCAGATGGCGGATTGGTTGGGGCTGGCGGATATCCAGCTCAATTGTCAGCGCGAGGGGGCACGGCGTTTGCACCAGGTCCTGGCCTGAGCGCCGCGCACGATAGCTGGCGCGGCGCTGTGGTCGAGCCTAGCGCTTGACCTGCTTCAGGGTCTCGGCGATCAGAAATGCCAGTTCCAGCGACTGGTCGGCGTTCATTCGCGGATCGCAATGGGTGTGGTAGCGGTCCGACAGGCCATCTTCGGTGATGGGGCGGGCGCCGCCGATGCATTCGGTGACGTTCTGCCCGGTCATTTCGATATGGATGCCCCCGGCATAGCTGCCTTCGGCCTGGTGCACCTGGAAGAACTCCTTGACCTCGGTGAGGATCTGCGCGAAATCGCGAGTCTTGTAGCCGCTGCTGGCCTTGATGGTGTTGCCGTGCATCGGGTCCGAACTCCAGAGCACCCGCTTGCCTTCGCTTTCCACCGCGCGGATCAGCCGTGGCAGGTGGTCGCCGACCTTGTTGGCGCCCATGCGCACGATCAGGTTGAGCCGGCCCGGGTCGTTGTCCGGGTTGAGGATGTCGACCAGGCGGATCAGCTCGTCGTTGTTCATGCTGGGCCCGACCTTGACCCCGATCGGGTTGTTCACCCCGCGCAGGAACTCCACGTGGGCGCCATCGAGTTGCCGGGTACGGTCGCCGATCCACAGCATGTGCGCCGAGCAGTCGTAGTAGTCGTTGGTCAAGCTGTCGCGCCGGACGAAGGCTTGCTCGTAGTTGAGCAGCAGCGCTTCGTGGGCGGTGAAGAAGCTGGTCTCGCGCAGTTGCGGCGAGCTGTCCAGGCCGCAGGCGCGCATGAAGGCCAGGGTTTCATCGATGCGGTCGGCCAGTTGGCTGTACTTTTCGGCCAGGGCCGAGTTGGCGATGAAGTCCAGGTTCCACTTGTGCACTTGGTGCAGGTCGGCGAAACCGCCCTGGGCGAAGGCGCGCAGCAGGTTGAGGGTGGCGGTGGCCTGGTGGTAGGACTGCAGCAGGCGCTCCGGGTCCGGTACCCGGCTCTTTTCATCGAAACCTATGCCATTGACGATATCGCCGCGGTAGGCGGGCAGGGTCACGCCGTTGACCGTCTCGTCGTTGGCCGAGCGTGGCTTGGCGAACTGGCCAGCCATGCGCCCGACCTTGACCACCGGGCAGCCGGCGGCGAAGGTCATGACGATGGCCATCTGCAGCAGCACCTTGAAGGTGTCGCGGATCTTCGCCGCGGAGAACTCGGCGAAGCTCTCGGCACAATCCCCGCCTTGCAGCAGGAAGGCCCGGCCCTGGGTGACTTCGGCGAACTGGCGGCGCAACTCCCGGGCCTCCCCGGCGAATACCAGGGGCGGGTAGCTGGCCAGGGTCTGCTCGACCTTGAGCAGGTGTGCCGCGTCGGGGTAGTGGGGTTGTTGCTGGATCGGCAGGGCGCGCCAGCTGTCGGGGCTCCAGGGTTGGCTCATCGCAGACTCGAATGCTTTACGTTGGGATGGGCATGTTAGCAGCAAATTAGTGCGTGACCTGCTCCTGCGCCTTGGTCGACAATCGCGCCTTTGCGCTCGCCACCGAGCGGCAGGTTTAGCGCCCTGGCAAGGTTCCCGGCCCGGGCGACGAGGAGATGAAATGACTGAGGAACGCGTCGAACGCGTACTGGCCGAGGTTCACGACGAGTTCGGCATGATCCGGGTCCTGGAAGTGGCCGATTACCGCTTCCTCGAATTCGGCGAGGCCATCGAGCAAAGTTGCGTGTTCACCGCCGATCCTAGCTGGCTGGAGTACGACTACACCCGGGCCATGCTGATCGGCGCGCTGTGTCATGACGCACCGGAGAGTGCACTGTTTCTTGGGCTTGGTGCCGGCACCCTGACCCAGGCGTGCTTGAAGTTCTTGCCGCTGGAGGACGTCGAGGCCATCGAATTGCGTCCGCACGTGCCGCGACTGGCCATCGAATACCTGGGGCTGGACGATGATCCGCGCCTATATATAAGGATCGGCGATGCCCTGGAACTGCTGGAAAGCGCCGAACCCGCCGACCTGATCTTCGTCGACCTGTATACCGATGTCGGCCCGGGCGTCGGGCACCTGGCCTGGGGGTTCCTGGAGAACTGCCAGAAACGCCTCAATCCGGGTGGCTGGCTGGTGATCAACCAGTGGGCCACCGATGACGGCAAGCCCCTGGGCGCCGCATTGCTGCGTGGTCTTTATCACCGCCACTATTGGGAGCTGCCGGTGAAGGAGGGCAACGTGATCCTGATCGTGCCGGCCGACCTGGAGCAGGAGCTGGACATGCCGGGCCTGGTCGCCCGGGCCGAGGCCCTGGCACCGCGCCTGGGGTATTCGTTGCAGTCGCTGATCAAGGACATCCGGCCCGCCAGCTGAGCGGATGCGTCCGGCAGTGCTGGCGGCCAGGCTCGCCGGGGGTCGACAAGCCACGGCGTGCTTGCATCGCGCAAGTGGCACCGTGGCCCGGGAGATCCGGACGCCATTCTCTGCAGCAGGCGAGGCAGTTTGCCGCAGTGGCTTGGCGTCACGAGGTGAACCGTTTAAGCCAGGGGCCCGAATACGCTTGGGTTCGAGCCCGATGGCCGGCCTTCCGAAACGGCGCAAAGCCTGTGGTAGTCGGGGGTTTGGCGGATTTTTCCGACAAAAAAAACTCCCTTTTTTGAGTAATTCCGGTATAGTGCGCGCCGGCCTTTAGCAGGGCCTCGTTTAGGTAACGCATTTCCCCGAAGTCAGCTTCGGCTGCTTGTCCGCTTCGCGGACTATCCTTGACGTTCATTTCTTTCAATCGTTTTCGCAAATCCCCGCCGACAAAGCTGCCAGGGTGACTCATCGAGTCTTACACGGCATGCGCAGCTTTGGAGCATGGGTCTTTGCGGATGCACTTAGAGGCAGACCCATGACCCAGGAAATCGGCGGCTTCGCCGCTCTTGAACTTCATCCCAGTATTGTTGCTGCAGTAGTCGCCACCGGCTACGAAGAGCCTTCGGCCATTCAGCAGCAATCGATCCCGATCATCCTCGCCGGTCACGATATGATTGGCCAGGCGCAAACCGGTACCGGTAAGACCGCTGCCTTTGCCCTGCCTATCCTGCACCGCATCGATCCGTCCAAGCGCGAGCCGCAAGCTCTGATCCTGGCCCCAACCCGCGAGTTGGCGCTACAAGTAGCAACCGCCTTTGAAACCTACGCCAAGCAAATGCCGGGCGTGACCGTTGTGGCCGTCTACGGCGGTGCGCCGATGGGCCCGCAACTCAAGGCAATCCGTAATGGCGCACAGATCGTTGTCGCCACCCCGGGCCGTCTGTGCGACCACCTGCGTCGCGATGAGAAGGTCCTGGCCACCGTGAACCACCTGGTTCTCGACGAAGCCGACGAAATGCTCAAGCTGGGCTTCATGGATGACCTGGAAGTGATCTTCAAGGCCATGCCCGAATCCCGCCAGACCGTACTGTTCTCGGCCACCCTGCCGCAGTCGATCCGTGCGATCGCCGAGCGTCACCTCAAGGATCCGAAGCACGTCAAGATCCAGAGCAAGACCCAGACCGTCACCGCGATCGAGCAGGCCCACCTGCTGGTTCACGCCGATCAGAAGACCGGTGCGGTCCTGAGCCTGCTGGAAGTCGAGGACTTCGACGCCCTGATCATGTTCGTGCGCACCAAGCAAGCGACCCTGGACCTGGCCAGCGCCCTGGAAGCCAAGGGCTACAAGGCCGCCGCGCTGAACGGCGATATCGCCCAGAACCAGCGTGAGCGCGTCATCGACTCCCTCAAGGATGGCCGCCTGGACATCGTCGTGGCCACTGACGTCGCCGCCCGTGGCCTGGACGTACCGCGCATCACCCACGTATTCAACGTGGACATGCCTTACGATCCGGAATCCTACGTACACCGTATCGGCCGTACCGGTCGTGCCGGTCGCGAAGGCCGTGCGCTGCTGCTGGTGACTCCACGCGAGCGTCGCATGCTGCAAGTGATCGAGCGTGTGACCGGGCAGAAAGTGGCTGAAGTCCGCCTGCCGGACGCCCAGGCCGTGCTCGATGCGCGCATCAAGAAGCTGACCAACGGCCTGGCACCACTGGTAGCCGACGCCGAGGCGAGCCATGGCGACCTGCTGGACCGCTTGACCGCCGACATCGGTTGCAGCCCGCGTGCACTGGCCGCGGCCCTGCTGCGCAAGGCCACCAATGGCCAGGCGCTGGATCTGGCGACCATCGAGAAAGAGCGTCCGCTGGTGCCGAACAATGCCCCACGTGGCGAGCGTTCCGAGCGTTACGGTGACCGTCCTGATCGCGGTGATCGCGAGCGTCGCGCTCCGGCTCCGCTGGCTGAAGGTCGTGCTCGTTGCCGTACCGCCCTGGGCGCCCGTGATGGCATCGCCGCCAAGAACCTGTTGGGTGCGATCCTCAACGAAGGTGGCCTGGCCCGTGAAGCCATCGGCCGTATCCAGGTACGCGACAGCTTCAGCCTGGTAGAGCTGCCGGAAGATGGTCTGGACCGCCTGCTGGCCAAGCTCAAGGACACTCGCGTTGCCGGCAAGCAGCTCAAGCTGCGTCGCTACCGCGAGGATTGATCCGCTCCCTGGGCTGATCGATCACGCATGAAAAATCCCCGGCTGGTCCGGGGATTTTTTTGCCCGGGATTTACCCGCGCTTCAGCCGAAGCGGTAGATATCCATGCCCAGCGCGCCCATGGTGAAACCCTGGTGGGCGAGGCTGAATGCGCCACCGGCGCCCCGGGCGAAATACAGCGGCAGCAGATGTTCGTCGCTGGGGTGGCTGCGTACGGCATGGGGCGCCTGTCGCCGGTAGTCATGCAGCGCGGCCTGGTCGTCGCTGGCCAGCTTGTCGATCATCCAATCGCGAAAGGCCTGGGCCCAGGGGCTGACGCTTTCCGGGCCGGCATGCCAGTCCAGTTCCCGCAGGTTGTGGGTGATGCTGCCGGAACCGATCAGCAGCACGCCTTGCTCGCGCAGGCTGGCCAGGGCCTGGCCGATGCGGGTCTGCAAGGCCGGGCCCTGCTGGCTGGGCAGCGACAGCTGGACCACCGGAATGTCCGCCTGCGGGTACATCAGCGACAGCGGGACCCAGGTGCCATGGTCGAAGGGCCGTTGCTCGTCGAGTCGCGCCGGCAGGCCATTGGCCGCCAGCAATTGCACGACCAGGGCGGCCAGCTCGGGATCGCCAGGCGCCGGGTATTGCACGGCGAACAGGGCGGCGGGGAAGCCGCCGAAGTCATGCCAGGTCTGCGGATGCGGATGGGCGCTGACCCGCAGGTCGGTGCTTTCCCAATGGGCCGACACCACCAGGATCGCCCGCGGCCGGGGTAGCTGCGCCGCCAGGCGGGCCAGGGCGGGGCCGCTGTCGCCGGGCTCCAGGGCCAACATGGGAGAGCCATGGGAAATGAACAGGCTGGGAAGCATGAAGAAGGTCCTGAGGGTTAAGATGCGCCATCTTCAATCAGATCATTGATCTAAATCTAATATAAGTTTTAGGGCTTTTTGATCGAATTCCAAGGACATTCCATGCAAGCAGACTTTTGGCACAAACGCTGGGAGCGCGACCAGATCGGCTTCCACCTGGCGCAGGTCAATCCTTATCTGCAGCAGTACTGGCCGAGTCTTGGACTCGCTGACCAGGCCCGGGTGCTGGTACCGCTGTGCGGCAAGAGCCTGGACCTGGCCTGGCTCGCCAGTCGCGGGCATCAGGTGCTGGGGATCGAGCTGTCGGAGAAGGCAGTGGAGGATTTCTTCCGCGAACACCAGTTGCAGCCGCAGATCAGCCAGCAAGGCACGTTCAAGGTCTATGCCCATGGGTCGATCCAGCTCTGGTGCGGCGACATTTTCGCCCTGGCCGCCGAGGATATCGCCGGCTGCACGGCCCTGTACGATCGCGCGGCGATGATTGCCCTGCCGCGGCAGATGCGCCAGCGCTATGTCGCGCACATCAGTGGCTTGCTGCCCCAGGGTAGCCGTGGCCTGCTGATTACCATGGACTACGACCAGGAGCAGCTCGACGGACCGCCATTCGCCGTGCTGGATGATGAGGTGCGCGAGAGCCTGGAAGGTAGCTGGCAGCTGCAGGTGGAGACCGAGCGCGACATCCTCGGTGAAAGCTGGAAGTTCCTCCAGGGCGGGGTCACCCGGCTGGTGGAACGGGTCTACCGCCTGGATAAGACCGGTACTTGCTGAGCTTTCCGGGGCCATGAAAAAAGGGCGACTCGCGTCGCCCTTCTTGTTGTTGCCGGAGTGTGGATCAACCGCGACGGCGCAGGGCGTCGATGCGGTCTTCCAGCGGCGGGTGGCTCAGGAACATCCTGGCCAGGCCTTGCTTGATACCGCCGTTGATGCCGAAGGCATTCAGGGTATCGGGCATGTGCACCGGCAGGCCCTGCTCGGAACGCAGGCGCTGCAAGGCGCCGATCATCGCATTGGTGCCGGCCAGGCGGGCGCCAGCTTCGTCGGCGCGGTATTCGCGTTGGCGCGAGAACCACATGACGATGGCGCTGGCGAGGATGCCCAGGACCAGCTCGGCGAAGATGGTCGCCACGTAGTAGGCGATGCCCTGGCCTTCCTCGTTCTTGAAGATCACCTTGTCGACGAAGTTGCCGATGATCCGCGCGAAGAACATCACGAAGGTGTTCACCACGCCCTGGATCAATGCCAGGGTCACCATGTCGCCGTTGGCGACATGGCCGATCTCGTGGGCCAGCACGGCCCGCACTTCATCGGGCGAGAACCGTTCCAGCAGCCCCTGGCTGACAGCCACCAGGGCATCGTTCTTGTTCCAGCCGGTGGCGAAGGCATTGGCCTCGTAGGCCGGGAAAATCCCCACTTCGGGCATCTTGATGCCGGCTTCGCGGGACAGTTGTTCAACGGTCTGCAACAACCATTGCTCATGGCGGGTGCGCGGCTGGGTAATGATCTGCGTGCTGGTGCTCATCTTCGCCATCCACTTGGAGATGAACAGCGAGAACAGCGAGCCGGCGAAACCAAAGACCGCACAGAAAATCAGCAGCTGATTGAGGTTCAGATCAACCCCATTGGCCGCCATGAACCCGTTGAAGCCGAAAAGGCTCAGGGTAATGCTGGCAATCAGCACGACCGCAAGGTTAGTGGCCAAAAACAGCAGGATTCGCATCATGGTTGTAGAAATCTCCTCAAGCTAAAGATGTAGCGTTCCGCGGGGTATATAAGGTGCGGCAAACACCGATTCAATACGGCTTCTATTTCAAACTGTGTCGCATGGGGCGGGACATGACTGCGATATTGCAAGGTCATGACCGATCGCCACGGACGCTCGTCGTCAGGCTGCGACGCAGACGCTGTGACAGTGGTAACGACGGAAAGTGCAAGCTTAGTAGAAGGGGGCCGGGGAAGGTCAGTGAAGATGTGTTGCTGAATTAATCGCAATGCGATCCGCGAAAGATCGCACTGCGTTTGAGAAATTACTGACGATAGGACTTGAGGAAGTTGCCGATCCGGCCAATGGCCTGTTCCAGGTCGTCGACCCGGGGCAGGGTCACTACCCGGAAGTGGTCCGGCCATGGCCAGTTGAAGGCAGTACCTTGCACGACCAGGAGCTTCTCGGAGAGCAGCAGATCGAGGACGAACTTCTCGTCGTTGTGGATCGGGCAGATCTTCGGGTCGATCCGCGGGAAGGCATACAACGCGCCCATGGGCTTGACGCAGCTTACGCCGGGGATGTCGTTGAGCAGTTCCCAGGTGCGGTTGCGCTGCTCCAGCAGGCGGCCAGGCGGCAGGACCAGGTCGTTGATGCTCTGGTAGCCGCCCAGGGCGGTCTGGATCGCATGCTGGCTGGGCACGTTGGCGCACAGGCGCATGTTGGCCAGCATGTCGATGCCCTCGATGTAGCTCTGGGCATGCTGCTTGGGACCGGAAATGGCCACCCAGCCGGAGCGGAAGCCGGCCACGCGGTAGGACTTGGACAGGCCGTTGAAGGTCAGGCACAGCAGGTCCGGGGCCAGGGAGGCGGTGCAGATATGCACCGCGTCATCGTAGAGGATCTTGTCGTAGATCTCGTCGGAGAACACCACCAGGTTGTGCTGGCGCGCCAGTTCCAGCATGCCCAGCAGCACTTCCCTGGGGTACACGGCGCCGGTGGGGTTGTTCGGGTTGATGATCACCAGGGCCTTGGTGTTCGGGGTGATCTTGGCCTTGATGTCGGCCAGGTCGGGCCACCAGTTGGCCTGTTCATCGCACAGGTAGTGCACCGGGTTGCCACCGGCCAGGCTGACCGCGGCGGTCCACAGTGGGTAGTCGGGGGCCGGGACCAGCACTTCGTCGCCATTGTTGAGCAGGGCCTGCATGGCCATCACGATCAGCTCGGACACGCCGTTGCCCAGGTAGATATCCTCGATGCCGATGCCTTCCACCTGCTTCTGCTGGTAGTACTGCATCACTGCCTTGCGCGCACTGAACAGGCCCTTGGAGTCGCTGTAGCCCTGGGCGGTCGGCAGGTTGCGGATCACATCCTGGAGAATCTCGTCCGGCGCCTCGAAGCCAAAGGGCGCCGGGTTGCCGATGTTCAGCTTGAGGATGCGGTGGCCTTCCTCTTCCAGGCGTTTGGCGTGCTTGAGCACTGGGCCGCGAATGTCATAACAGACGTTGGCGAGCTTGTTCGATTTGCTGACCTGCATGGCGATGTGTTCCCGAAAATGAACGATCCAGGCGGAGGATGAACTACCGTACTGGGAATCCTGCCGTCCTACACCGGGCTGTAGCCCGCACCGGCTGCGGCAAAATCCGTTTGAATGGGTGTAGCGCGGCTGCCAGACTGGCGTCTGACGAGGCGCAATCATACGTGCCGCCCGATCCGTGGAAAAGATACAGATCGGGCTTTTTCCGCAGCAGAGGAAGGACCATGGAAAAGCTGGAAAAGACCCTGGAAGAATGGCGGGCGATGCTCGATCCGGAGCAATACAACGTCTGCCGGCTCAAGGGCACCGAACGCCCGTTCTCGGGCAAGTACAATGGCACCAAGACCGATGGGGTGTACCACTGCGTCTGCTGTGGCGAGCCGCTGTTCGACTCCAGGGCCAAGTTCGATTCCGGTTGCGGTTGGCCGAGCTTCTACGAGCCCATCGCCGACAGCGCGATGATCGAGATCCGTGACCTGAGCCACGGCATGATCCGCACCGAAGTGGTCTGCGCCAAGTGCGATGCGCACCTGGGTCATGTGTTTCCCGATGGCCCGCCGCCCACCGGCCTGCGCTACTGCATCAACTCCGTGTGCCTGGACCTGGTGGCCCGCTAGGCGCAAGGACGGGCCAATCGGCCAAGGAAATGGCAGGAGCGAGGCTTGCCCGCGATGGACTTCAGAGCGCTGCGTTTATCCAGTCGATACGCGCTAGCGTTGACGACCATCGCGAGCGAGCTTCGCTCCCATGGAGGATCACCTCGCTTGACTGACGGGCATCAGGCTCCATGGAGCCGATTTTTTTCATTATTTAAATTGCATACAATCTAATTGAGCACTACTTTTATCCGTTCCCAACCTTCAATGGAGTTGCTGCCATGACCGATGCGTTGCTGACTATTCCCTGCACCACCATCAAGGGTGAGCAGAAGACCCTGGCGGATTTCGCCGGCAAGGCCGTGTTGGTGGTCAACACCGCCAGCAAATGCGGCTTCACCCCTCAGTACAAGGGGCTTGAGCAGTTGTGGCAGTCCTACAAGGATCGGGGCCTGGTGGTACTGGGCTTTCCGTGCAACCAGTTCGGCCAGCAGGAGCCGGGCAACGAGGGGGCGATCTCGGCGTTCTGCGAGCTCAACTACGGCGTCAGCTTCCCGCTGTTCCAGAAGATCGAGGTCAATGGCGCCGGTGCCCATCCGCTGTTCGTCCAGTTGAAGAAGCGCGCCCCCGGACTCCTGGGCTCCCAGGGCATCAAGTGGAATTTCACCAAGTTCCTGATCGGCCGGGACGGCAAGCTGGTCAAGCGTTTCGCCCCGACCACCAAACCCCAGGACCTGGCCGGCGAGATCGAAGCCCTGCTCAAATGAACCATCTGCCCGAGGCTTCGCTGCAACTCGACAGCCAGCTGTGTTTCAAGCTGTATGCCGCTTCGCGAGCGGTGGTACGTGGCTACAAGCCGATGCTCGACCAGCTCGGCCTGACCTACCCGCAGTACTTGGTGATGCTGGTGTTGTGGGAGTGGCATGCACAGCCTCCGCCCCTGCCGACGGTCAAGGCCCTGGGCGAGCGCCTAGCCCTGGATTCCGGTACGTTGACGCCGCTGCTCAAGCGCCTGGAACAGTTGCAACTGGTGCAACGCCGACGTTCCGGGCGCGATGAGCGCGAGGTGCACCTGAGCCTGAGCGATACCGGCCTGGTCTTGCGCGAGCAGGTCGCGCCGCTCAAGGCGGCGCTGTTGTGCGAAAGCGGCATCGATCTGGACAGCCTGGGCTCGTTGCGCGAACAGCTCGACCGCCTGTTGCAGCAGCTCAGAGCTTGCTCGTAGTCGGTACCCACAGGTCCAGCAGGGCGATCAGTTCTTCGCGCCTGAAGGGCTTGGCCAGGTAGTCGCTCATGCCGGCGGCCCGGCAGCGCTCGCGCTCCTCGGGCATGGCGTTGGCGGTCAGGGCGATGATCGGCAGGTCCGGCCAGCGCCCGCTACGGCGAATCTGCCGGCTGGCCTCGTAGCCATCCATGACCGGCATGTTGCAGTCCATCAGGATCAGGTCGAAATCGCTGTGCTCCAACTGATTGAGGGCCTCGGCCCCGTGCACGGCCACGGTCACCGCGCAGCCGAGCTTGCTCAGCATGCCCTTGGCCACCAGTTGGTTCACTGGATTGTCCTCCACCAGCAGAATGTTCGCCCGGCGTATCTGCACCGGCATCTCCAGCTGCGCATCGTTGAGAGTGACGGTTTCGGCCTGCAATGAACGACGCAGGGTCTGGTACAGCGCGTTGCGCGCCAGCGGCCGCGCTTGTTGCTGCAACGGAGCCAGGGCGCTGGCCTCCTCGCTGGGCAGGAAGCTGCCGTAGGCGGTCACCAGCAGGATCGGGGCGCTGATGGCCGGGCGCAGGCCGAACAGGCACTCCGGACAGTCGGTGATCAACAGGTCAGGATTGAGTCCGGCCAGGGAATCCTCGATGTCGCAACGCTGGTAGGTCAGGCCCCAGGCCGGCAACAGGCTCGACAGCAATTCGGACAGGCCGCTGCCGCTATCGGTGATGGCGATGATCTTGCCCGATAACCGCGGCGGCACGGCAGCCGGGGTGTGGCTGGGCAGAGGCAGGTCGGCGCAGAACTGGCTGCCGAAACCTACTTCGGAACTGATGCTCAGGCGGCCGTTCATGGCCTCGCACAGGTTGTAGGTCAGGGCCAGGCCCAGCCCCGTGCCGCCGTACTGGCGGGTGATCCCCGCGCCGGCCTGGGTATAGGGCTGGAAGATCTTCGCCTGGGCTTCCTGGGCGATGCCGATGCCGGTGTCGCAGATTTCGATGCGCACGCCGTCGGCCAGGGTGCTCAGGCGCACATCGACCCGGCCGAAGCGGGTGAACTTGAGGGCGTTGGACAACAGGTTGCTGACGATCTGCCGTACTCGCGTCGGGTCTCCCAGCACCAGCGCCGGAAAGTCCGGGGCGACCAGGCAGGTCAGCTCGACGCTGGCGGCGGCGTTCTGCGACAGCAGGTTGGCGGTGTCTTCCACCAGCACCCCGAGATCGAAGGGGATGCGTTCGAGCTCCAGTTGCCCGGCGTCGAACTTGGACATGTCGAGGATGTCGTTGAGCAGTTCCACCAGCACCTTGCCGGAGTCGTGGGCGATGGACAGCTGCTGACGCTGCTCGGGGTTCAGCGGACTGTCCAGGGACAGGGCGATCATGCCCAGCAGGCCGTTGAGCGGCGTACGGATTTCATGGCTCATGTTGGCCAGGAAGGCCGAGCGGGCCTGGGCCATGTCCAGGGCGGTCCGCCGGGCGGCTTCCAGCTCCTCGTTGGATTGGCTGAGTCTGGCGTTGCTGGCCTTGAGTTCGGTGGTGCGCGCCGAAACGATGTTCTCCAGTTGCCCGAGGTATTCGGTCAGGCGGTTCTCGGCATTGCGTCGCTGCTGGATCTCGGTGGCCATCACCTCGAACTGCTGGTTGGCCACCTTGACCAGGACTCCGACTTCGTCGTTCTCGTGGCCATGGGGAAAGTCCAGCTTGGCCTGCTGCGAACCCCGGGGGTCGCGGCTGCTGAGTTCGCGGATGACCCCCACCAGGGGCTTGGTCAGCATCACGTAGAACAGCCCGAGCAGGATTCCGGTGAGGATCAGGCTGCGGACGAAGCCGTTGAGCAGGGTGACTTCGGCGCGACGCAGGAAGCGGCTGCCGAAGGTATAAGTGTCGACGTCCAGGTGCAGGGTGCCCAGGGACTCCTCCGGCAGGTGGCTGAGGTAGAGGCGATCCTCGAATTGCCGGTCGGCGCCGAACAGGAAGTCGCTGATGGCCCGATAGCGGCTCTGCAACGGCGGACGCTCGACGTTGGCCAGCAGAGTATTGTTGTTGTCGATCAATTGCGCGCGAATGATCGCCGGGGAGCGCAACAGGCCCAGGGTGAGTTCCTGGGCCAGCTCGGCGTCGATGTTGTAGGCGATGCGTGAGGCCGGGTTGTGGCTGATTTCCAGCAGCGAGTGGATTTCACGATTGATGGAGGCGTCTTCGCTGGCATAATCGATACCGATTTGCACCAGACTGAGCGCGGTCCCCAGAATGAAACCCACCACCACGGTGAGCCGGGCCTGTTTATAGGACAGGCGGTTGGTGAACTTGATATCCATGGGGAGTTGAACCACTTTCGTTTCCCTTCGCTGCGCAAGCATAGCTGATCATCTTGGGTTGCCGGCTTGGCCTGGCAGCAGCTGACAGGGCCTTTGGACCCGTTGATCAGGACTGCGTTTCATCTGTGTGCCGCATCATTACCTTGAACGTGCCTGAGGAAAAGTCGTGGATGCTCGATTGAATGCATTTCTTGAACGCGCCGATGCGGTCCTGGCCCGGATCGAACCGCTGCTCCCCACCCCGCGCCAAGCCATCGATTGGAGCCAGTGCCTGGCTGCGCGCTGGCAACGTGAAGGTCGTACCGGCTTCCTGCTGCCCCTGGACGTCAGCCTGGACATGCGCCTGAGCGACCTGATCGGGGTCGACAAGCAGCGCGAGCAGCTGGCCCGCAACACCCAGCAGTTCCTCGACGGCTTGCCGGCCAACCACGCCTTGCTCTGGGGGTCGCGCGGCACCGGCAAATCCTCCCTGGTCCGGGCCCTGCTGGCCGAGCATGCCAAGGGCGGCCTGCGCCTGATCGAGATCGAGCGCGATCACCTGGCCGACCTGCCACGGGTGGTGGAGCAACTGGTCAAGTTGCCCCAGCGTTTCGTGCTGTTCTGCGACGACCTGTCCTTCGAGTCCGGCGAGGGCGACTACCGGGTACTCAAGAGCGTGCTCGACGGCTCCCTGGAGCAGGCTCCGGAGAACGTGCTGTTGTACGCCACCTCCAACCGCCGCCACCTGGTGCCGGAGAAGGAAAGCGACAACGAGAACTGGAAGCGCGTCGATGGTGAGCTGCACCCCAGCGAAGCGGTGGAAGACAAGATCGCCCTGTCGGACCGCTTCGGCCTGTGGCTGTCGTTCTATCCCTTCACCCAGGAACACTTCCTCAACGTGGTGGAACACTGGATCGGCGAGCTGGCCCGCAAGGCCGGCCTGAAGTGGCAGCGCGACGAAGCGCTGGACATCCTGGCGGTGCGCTGGGCTACCGGGCGCGGCAACCGCAACGGTCGCTGCGCCTATCAGTTCGCCCGCTATTGGGTGGGCCTGCAACTGCTGGAGCAAAAGGCATGATCGATCTGAAAAACGCCGGACAGGGCCTGGACGGTTATGGGCTGCTGTGTGCCCAGCTCGAATCGCTGCTGGCCGATGAGCGCGACTTCATCGCCAACGCGGCGCAGTTCTCGGCCTTCCTGTTCAGCCAGCTCGACGACCTGAACTGGGCCGGGTTCTACCTCGCCCGTGGCGGGGAACTGGTGCTCGGCCCGTTCCAGGGGCAGATCGCCTGCGTGCGCATTCCTTTCGGCCGGGGTGTCTGCGGCACTGCTGCGGCGACCTTGCAGACCCAGCGCGTAGAGGACGTGCACGCCTTTGCCGGGCATATCGCCTGCGACAGCGCCTCCAACAGCGAATTGGTGGTGCCGCTGGTCAAGGATGGCCGGTTGATCGGCGTACTGGACCTGGACAGCCCGAGCCTGGCGCGCTTCGGCGTCGAGGACCAGGCGGGGATCGAGCGCCTGGCGCAGATCTTCCTGAACGCCAGCGACTGCTGAGTCCTCAGTCGTCCAACCCGGCCTTGCCCAGCAAGGCCGCCTGGTCCACCGCGTCGATCTGCTGCGGCGCCAGGAAACGCTCGGCGTACTGCTGATAGATCTTCTGGCGGATGAACAGCCTGAACAGTTGCGGGTCGATGTGGGCATCGCGGCACATCATGGCCATGATGTTCAGTGCCTCGCTCAAGGTCTTGCCTTTCTTGTACGGACGATCCGCCGCGGTCAGGGCCTCGAAGATATCGGCGATGGCCATCATCCGCGCCGGCAGGCTCATCTGTTCGCGCTTGAGTTGGCGCGGGTAGCCGCTGCCATCCATTTTCTCGTGGTGACCCCCGGCGATCTCCGCGACACCCTGCAAGTGGCTGGGGAAGGGCAGGTGTTCGAGCATGATGATGGTCTGCACTATGTGGTGGTTGATCACGTAGCGCTCTTCGGCGGTCAGGGTGCCTCGGGGAACGCTCAGGTTGTACAGCTCGCCATGGTTGTATTTGTGCAGCGGTACCTGGAGCTTGAATCCCCAGGGGTTGTCGGCGGCGAACAGCTCCGAGCTGTCGCGCTCCAGCAGGTGGTCGGGCCTGTCGGCCAGCAATGGCTCCATGACTGGCAGGCTGGGCGCCGGTGAGCGCTCCAGGCGCTGGCCCTCGGCCCACGAGACCCCCAGGCGATTGTCCAGGGTGCGGCTCCAGGTGCGTTGGGCGATGCGTTGCAAGCGCTGCTGGTCGGCCTCGGCCATGAACTCCGCCCCCAGGTTGCAGCGGGCGACGAAGGCGAACTCCTCATCCAGCTCCTGTAGCCGGGCGTCGCGCTCGCGGGCCTGGAGTGCTTCCTCGTCCCCTTGGGCCAGGGCCTTCCAGTAGTCGATCCAGGCATCGCGCTTGAGTACTTCGAAACGAGTGCGGATTTCATGGATCCGGTCGTTCAGGGTTTCCAGCTTGGTGGCCTTGTCCACCACGTATTCGGGGGTGGTGACCTTGCCGCAGTCGTGCAGCCAGGAGGCTACATGCAGCGCTTCCCATTCATCCTCGCTGGGGCGGTAGTCGGCGAATGCCGGCTCCTGGCTGGCCGCGGCGGCCTCGGCCAGCATCAGGGTCAACGCGGGCACGCGCTGGCAGTGCCCGCCGGTATAGGGACTCTTGGCGTCGATGGCGCCGGCCAGAAGCTGGATGAACGAGTCCAGCAGCTGCTTCTGCTTGTTCTGCAGGCGCTGGCTTTCGATGCACAGCGCGGCGGTGGCCGATACCGCCTGGATGAAAGCGATGCGATCGGGACTGAGCTTGTCCAGGTCCGCCTCGGTGCCGCTGTCCACCAGGAACAGCAGGAGCATGCCCACGGTCTCGTGGTGACGGTTGCGCAGGCGAATCCCCACCAGGTGGGTGCTGGGGCTATCCAGGGCCAGCAGGATAGGTTGCAGGTTCCCGGCCTGCTCGAAGCCCAGGGTGGTGACCACGTTGTCGTGATCCGCCAGCTGGCGCAGCCAGTCCGGGTTGTGCGCGGCGGCCAGGTCCTGGGTGGCGATATCGAACGACGACAGGTCCTGGGGCTGCCCGTCGATGATCAGGCCGTGGGGCTCCAGGCGCGATCCCTTGCTCTCGCAGAGGTAGATCAGGCCGGCCTGGGCCTGGGCGATCTTCACTGTTTCGAACAGCACCCGTTGCAGCAGTGGGTCGAAGCGGGTTTGTGCGGACAGGCTGGCATTGATCTCGAAGAAACTGGCCAGGGTGCTCTTCATCCGCGTCATGGATACGCTCAACTGATCCACTTCCAGCACCGGTGAGCGGCGTGAGGCCGGGTAATGGAAGTCGAAGCTGCGGATGGCATCGGCTTCCTGCACCAGGGTGCGCAACGGGCGTACCAGGATGCGCGAGATCAGCCAGCCCAGGGGCAGGCACAGGAGCAAGGTGGTGAGGGTGATCAGCGCGCCTTGCCAGCGCAGGCGGTAGGCATCGGCCAGCAGTTCGTCCTCGGGCACCAGCAAGTCCAGTTGCAGGCCGCCGGGGCCGCCCTCGGCGATATGGCTGCTGGCAACTATCCAGTCGCGATCCAGGGCCTGCAGGCGACCGTCCTCGGTCCGCCCTTGCAGCAGGGCATCGAGCACCGGGCTCAGGTCGCTGCCCTTGATCAGGCGCGCGGAGCGCTGTTCCAGCAGCAGCTTTTGGCTGTCGGGATAGGCCACTACGTTGCCCAGGTCGTCCAGCAGGGCCACTTCGGTGGTGGGCGTGACTCGATGCTTGGCCAGGGTCGAGGACAGTTGTTCCAGGGTCAGGTCGGCGGCGATCACGGCCATCTTGCCGCTGCTGCGGGCCAGGGTGGTGCCG
Source organism: Pseudomonas sp. MSSRFD41 (assembly GCF_014230245.1). Classification (NCBI taxonomy): domain Bacteria; kingdom Pseudomonadati; phylum Pseudomonadota; class Gammaproteobacteria; order Pseudomonadales; family Pseudomonadaceae; genus Pseudomonas; species Pseudomonas sp. MSSRFD41. Next base: position 58,949 of record NZ_JACKZK010000030.1, read on the forward strand.
ACATTCAACGTGGAATAGAACACATAGGGGCGGGTGGTGATCTGGTCGGTATCGCCCCGGGCATTGACGAACCAGTCCCGGGTTCGTGGATCGTAGCGTTCGTCGGGATGCTCCAGGCGCTCGAGCAGCACCAGGTTCGCGTCATAGAACAACGATTGCGACTTGACCTGGCCGGTGCTGGCATCGCGTTCGATGCTCCATACCTCGTAGGCGCCGTTGGCCGGCGCCTGGCGCTTGTGCTGGATCTGGGCGTCGCGCAGTGGGCGCACCATGAAAAAGTCGCCATTGGCATAACCCAGGTACAGCGAGGCCAGGTCGGGGTTGTCCAGCAGGGACTGGCTGAATGGCCGGAGCAGTTCCAGCCGCTGCTCCAGCCTGGGGGCCTGGGTCGCCGACCTGGTCGCCAGCAGGCTGAGTACATGGCGAATGGGTTCGTAGGTGGATCTCAGGTCGCTGCGTACATCCTGCTCGATGCGCTGGAACAGCTTTTCGCTACTGCCCAGGATGATCCGGGTGGTGGCGTGGTAGTTGTAGATGCCCAGTATCACCCCGGTCATGAGCAGCAACAGGGTGAACATCACACTGATATGAATATGCAGAGGGAAGCGGCGTTGTGCGGGCAAGGGGGTGCTCGGCATTCCAGTTCTCTCCAAAGGCACATCGGGCTTGGCTCAGGATCCAGCATAGTTAAGGCGGGCATTCCTGCCTCGACTGGCCCGGAGTTCGCCGACCTCGACCGCTTCCGGGTAGGGACTGCGTGGACGGTGGGTACGGCGAATAAAATAATGGCTTTGTGATATCAATCTGGCAATAAGGGATTGCAAGGGCAGGCTTCGACCGACCACGATAGTGAAGTGAAGTGAAGTGAAGTGAAGTGAAGTG
>NZ_JACKZK010000031.1:0-57494 GCF_014230245.1 Pseudomonas sp. MSSRFD41
TGTAGATCTGCATCACGCCCTGGTTGGTCGCGGCTTGCGCCAGGGTGTTTTGCTGCTGCTGCGCCGAGACCGAGTTCTGGAACAGGATCGCGGTGGCCTGGGCCATGGATTGGTAGATGGTGCCCATTGCCATGGCCGGCGCTTCGGCGACGACCTTGACGTTGGTCTGGGTGACGGCATCGGTGATTTGTTCATTTACAAGTGGCATGGCTCAACTTCCTTTGTTTGGTACACGGAGCATTCCGTGTCATTGAGTGAACGTGGCAGCCTGGAGACTGTGAACCGGCCTCGGCCATCAGGTCCGAGCCGGTTCAGCGCGATGCCGGACTCACCTGTTTGAGTGCCTCCTCGACCTTGCGCGTGAGTTCGGCCAGCTGTTTTTCCAGCACGCTCTTGACCTCGGCCTGTACCAGGTCGCGGATCAGCGCCTTGAGCGCCGGATCGTCCAGCGGGCCGGCGGGCGCCGGTGGTGGGGGCGGTGACGCCTGGCCCTGGGCCGCGATGGCCGCCAGCAACTGCGAGAGCACCAATTCGCGGGCCTGGGGATCGGCCCTGTCGTTGGCCCTGGCGCTGGTCACCTGATCGAGAATGCTGCGGGTGCGCTGACTGTCGGACTGGATCAGCTCCATGGCACGCCGGCGGGCCTGCTCGACGCTCTGCTGGGCACTCACGGAAAAGTCCAGGGGCTTGTCGCGCACGAACGCATCGAGCACCTGGCTCTCGACCTGGGTCAGCGGGCGGTTCAGGTAGGCTTCGGCAAAACGCTGGATCGTTGCCAGCGGATCAAGGTCTTCATTCGCCATCTCATGCTCCTTGTCGATGAACGGCGCTGAAACACTGGCTGTCGGCTTGGTCGGACTTCAGCGCCCGGGATGAAAAAGAGCCCACGCGGGCCCCAAGTACAAACTCCCCGGACGACTTGCACGCCCGGGGAGCGGTGTTCAGGATGCCGAACGGTTGGCCAGGGTATCGGCGTACTTGGCGATGCTGGCGTCGATCTTGTCGATGGCCCCGGCCGCGGCGTCGGCTTCCATGGCCCCGGCGGCGGCAGCCACTGCCGCCGCCGCCCCCACCATCAAATCGGTGGCCAGCACGCCGAGGGCATCCTCGGCGGCCCCGGTGACGTTTTCCTTGACGATGTTTTCGGTCATCTGCTTGATCAGCACCGCCTGGGCCGCCAGGGCCAGCTTGCTGACCCCATCGAAGTATCCGGCGGCGGACTGCGCCACCAGGCCGGCCGCCTGGCTGATCATCATGTCCGGAGGCACGGCGATCTGCGCCGGGGCATAGCTGAAGGCTTCCGCATTGGTGAACTGCACCGCCTGCACGATCTGGCTGTTCAAGGCAGCCGTGTTGCCGGTATCCGGATTGTTGGCCTTCTTGAGCAACTGATCGTTCAACATCGTCATGATCGAGACTTTGTCGCCGCCCGTGGGCGGCGAAACGTGCGGGGTCGGTTCAGGTTGCGGCGCCGGGTCCGGCTCTTTTTGCGGACCCGGCTCTTGCGTTATCACGGGATCGGGGGTTGCACCGACTTCATCCGCACGAGGGGTTTTCTTTTTGAACCAAGCCATGACGCTTCTCCCGGGCCATCAGCCCTACTCGCCGATCGCCATGATCAAGGCAACGGCCTTGGACACCACCGCGTTGGAGATCTGGTTCAGCGCCTGCTGGCTGTTGACCGCGTTCTGCAACGACAAGCCCGCGGAATGACTGGCCACCTGGTACAGCGAAGCAATGGACTGGGCGGGAGCCTCGGCCACCACCTTGACGTTGGTCTGGGTGACGGCATCGGTGATCTGCGAGTTGACCATGGGATCTGGCATACATCTCTCCTTAGATGGAATGGCCCACCGCAGGGGCGGCGGCGCCGGCTACAGCGTCGAAAACAGGCTCATTGAAAGAAAACGCTCCGGCGTGCCTGTTGTGAATCCTCGTCGAGCTTCAGCGCAGCTGCTCGCGCAGCAACTGCACATGCTTGCGGACCAGGGGCTGGTTGATGCCCAGCTCGGCGGCGATGTGCGGGTAGGGCAGATCCTGGACGAACTTCAGTTCAAACAGCCTGCGCTTCTTGAGGGGTAACCTGGCTACCCGTCGGCTGAGCTGGGCCAGGGTTTCTTGCAGTTCCACATGCTCGAGCACCGAGATCTGCGGGGCCTCCAGTTGCTGCAAGGGGTCTTGCTCGACATCGCTCAGGTCGACGAACAAGCGCTGTTCCCGGGTCCGCCGCCGGCAGCTGTCGAGGAACACATGCTCCAGGACCAGGAACAGGAAACCCTGGGGATCGCGGATCCGCTCCGGCGACCGGCGAAAGAACAGCAAGGCCTTGATCGCCGTGGCGGCCAGCCATTCCTGGGCGCCATCGGCATTGCCTCGGGCCAGTTGCCGGGCTCGGCGCTGCAAACCGGGCAGCACCGCCCGCCAACTGGACTCGAACAGATGGTCCGCCAACGCCGCCGACAGCTCCCCTTGCATGGAACAGTTCATCCCCGCACCTCCCTGTGCCCCGTGATCGCACGGACATGGCTGCAGGGTGCGCGGACGCGCGAGGACGATTCAGCGGGAAAAACTACCGCTAGCCCCGGGGTTTCCGGGGATCGCGACCGACAACCACACGCGCATGAAAACCAGCGTGGACGCCTTGGGTCGACATAGGTATGATGTCGCCCGCACTGCACTCGTAGCTCAGCTGGATAGAGTACTGCCCTCCGAAGGCAGGGGTCGTGGGTTCGAATCCCGCCGAGTGCGCCAGCTTCAACGAGAAAGCCCCAGGCCCATGGCCCGGGGCTTTTTTGTTGGCCCGGCCAAGACCGGACGACAAGGGCATCGCCAGCCGGGCCTGCCCAGGCGGTGGGCAACTTGCTACATTCCTCGCCCCCAGGACAGGAGGTCCCGATGCTGCGCCACCCCTTGCTCGACCAACCGTACCAGCCAACCTTGCAGCGCTGGATCGCCTGTTTCACCGGCTACCGCATGCCCGAGGCGCTGGATGCCGAGTTGAGCCGCTACGACCCCAATGATCCCGACGACCGTGAGCAGCTGATCCGCCGCTATTGCCTGGCGCGGGACGATGTGCGCGAGAACTTCCGGCATCGGCAGCAGCGGGTCCTGGCGCTGCAAGCGGCCGTGGCGGATGCGCACTACGACTTCGGGCAGGTCTGGGAACCGCCCGAGGACGACTACGAAGACCCGCAGTGGCCCAGCGGCTGGCCGGAGCGAGTGATCGATAGCCGCGACTTTTTCCAGCGCCTGCTGCGTGCTGCCCGCGAGCTGTGGCACGACGACCTGGTCCGTGCGGACTTGCCCTCGCTCAAGCAATGCCAGGAAATTGCCGAACGCGATCGCGGCAGCCGCGACTGGCTGTTCAGCGTCGATAACCCCGAGGCCTGGAAAGCGCAATTCGGCCTCGCCGCCACACCCTACGAACTGCAGACGCCCGGCCCACAGTTCCACGGCGAACGACTGCGCCTGGCCCTGTCCGGGGAGCTGCCCCGCCAACTGCTGCCCGCCAGCTGGAACAGCTCGCCAGGGCCGAGCCATTGCCGCTTGGTGCTGGAGATCCAGGGCATCAGCGAACTGGCCATGAGCGGTACACGCTTCGATGGGCCCATGCGCACCCAGCTCACGCGCTTGAACCCCGGTTACTACGTGCGCCTGGAGATCGGCTTCGACAGCGTGATCGAATGCGTGGCGCTGTCTGTGAGCATTGCCCAGGTCAAGGGAACACACGATGAAAAGCCACTTTGAAGAGGCGCTGGAGCGTAAGGAAGTGCTGCAGTTCTTTCGTGGCCAGGGCCAGTACCTGACCCGGGACGGCGATTGGGATGAGCACCTGTACTGCATCAACTGGACGGGAATCTTCAGCTACCTGCGCGACAACGCCGACGGCGCGCAGCAGCTCAGTGCCAGCTTCGAGCTGTACGCCTACAGCATCGAGCACACCCTGGAAGACTGCTTCGGCCTGCGGGAAAACCTGTTCAACTACTACTCGACCCGAGCCCGCCTGGCGCCTGGCAGCGCCGACCTGCTGGGGCAACTGCCGCCGGCCTGCAAGCGGCGGATCGTCCAACGCCTGGGCAGGTATCGCTGGCAAGTGGAAAACCACCATCGGCTGCTGCCGGAGCGGGCCCGGCGCATGAGCGCGGACGGCGCCTGCGCCGAGTTCCTCGACCTGCCCGCCACGCCTTACGCCTGACGGATCAGGCCGCCGGGCTCATGGAGCCTCGTCGGCCTTCGGCGGGTCTGCCTGGGCCTGCGGCGCCAGCGCTTCGGCATCGTCCTCTTCAGCCTGTTCAAGGTCGAAATCCTTGCGACTCTCCTTGATGGCCTGACGGATCTGCGCGCCCTTGATCGGGCAGTTCAACATTGCCGCAATGCGGTCGATGCGAGGTGCCATGGACGGCCTCTCAAGTTCTGGAAACGGCCACGATAGTGCGCGTTTTCCGCCTTGAGGGCCAATCCTTGTGCCTCACCGCCGACGCAAGGCTTGCAAGCGGCTGTCCAGGTCCTCGTCCGGGTAGGCGGCGTAGAGCTTGAGCAACAGCTCGGCCGCCTCGCGGTTGTGGCCGCTGTCCCACAGGCGCACCACCTCCTTCAACACCGGGTCCAGCCGCTCGCCGGGGCTCGGGCCGAGCGTCGCGGCCATGCGCTTGGCCAGGTGCGATGCATGGGCCTCGGTGGGGACGTCCGATTGCGCGAGCCGTTCCTCGAGCCGGTCCATGTGCGGCGCCATGGCGAAGCTGCTGGTGGGCGCCGCCGGGGCGGGAGCGCTCAGGGCACCGGATACCTCGGCCGGTGCCGGTTCCGGAGCGGGGGCCGGGGCCATCTCGGCCTGTTCCATGGTCCGGGGCCTGGCCTTGGCTGCCGCAGGGGCCGGGGCTCGCGCCGGGGCGAAGACCTGGGTCGGGTACTGCTCCGGAGTGCGCTGCACCATACCGATGATCAAGGCCACGCCGAACAGGCTGGCAAAGGCCACCTGGTAACGCGGACGCTGGCAGGCCTGCAGCCAGCGCTGCCACCACCCGGCACGGGAGGCGGGAGCCTCGCGGCGGGCAGCAGCCAGGATCAGGGCATCGAGATGGGCCGGTGGCTCCATGGCGCTGTGCTCGCGCACATGGGCCAGCATCTGCTCCTCGGTGGATGGAGTCTGTCGGGCGTCAGTCATGTGAGTACCTCCTCGGCCAGGAGCCGACGCAGTTTTTTCAGCGCATAACGGAAACGGCTCTTCACCGTCTCCAAGGGTGCCTGGGTCAGGCTGGCGATCTGCGGCAATTCCAGCTCGCCGTGGGCCCGCAGCAGGAATACTTCGCGCTGGTCTTCGGGCAGGTCTTGCAGGGCCGCCTCGATGCGCTGCCGGTCGCGGCACAGGCTCAATTGCTGCTCGGGCCCGGGGGCCTGGTCAGCCTCGGCATGCAGCTGTTCGTCATAGCTGTCGTGCAGCGGGTTGCGCACGCCGTGCTTGCGCCAGTGGTCGATCAGCCGATTGCGGGCAATCTGGTACAGCCAGGTGCGGAAGCTGGCCCGACCCGCTGGCCCGCTGGTGCTGCGGATCAGGCTGAGCCAGGTTTCCTGGTAGACCTCTTCGGCCAGCTCCGCCTTGCCGGACAAGCCGAGCAGGAAGCGGTACAGGCCCTGGCGATGGCGCTGGTACAACAGCTCGAAGGCCGCACTTTCGCCAGCACGATAACGCGCCAGCAGCGCTTCGTCGCTGCTGGCGTCGGGGGACGGATGGGGAGCAGACATAGGGCGCTGGAACTCCTGTTCACTGCTCGTCATGGCTCTACTCAAGGCGGCTTTGCACGGCATGCTGGCCCGTCGCATCGGCCGCCTGGTCTTTGGGGGCTTGAGTTTGCAGGCTTTGCGCCAGCTCCACCAGCTGTACGAACTCACCACGCAACCCGTAGGGGTCATCGCCCTTGGCGCCCCGGGCCAACTTGGCGGTGTCGGCCAGGCTGAAATCCGCGGTGTAGCGACCGTCCTTGAGCTGCTGGGAGAACGCCGCCACGGCGGCGGCAAACCGCAAGTCGGGGCTGGCCTTGGCCAGTTCCGTCGGCTGCTGGGTGCTGATCGGCCGCTCGATCAACCGGCTGCTGCCCCCTTCCGGCGCCTTGTAGCGCACCCGCAGCATGGCCAGCTCATCGGCCTTGCCGCTGGTGGCGGACGTCTTGGCCTGGCCATAACGCAGCGGCTCCAGCCAGCCCTTCTCGCCCACCGGGACAACTTCATACAGCGCCGTGACGGTATGCCCCGAGCCGATTTCCCCGGCATCGACCTTGTCGTTGCTGAAGTCTTCACGCTTGAGCGCCCGGTTCTCATAGCCCAGCAGGCGGTATTCGCTGACCTGGGCCGGGTTGAATTCCACTTGCAGCTTCACGTCCTTGGCCACCACCGCCAGGGTCGAGCTGAGCTGGTCCACCAGCACCTTGCGCGCCTCGCGCAGGTTGTCGATGTAGGCGTAGTTGCCATCGCCGGCGTCGGCCAGCTGTTCCATCAGGTGCTCGTTGTAGTTATCCACGCCAAAACCCAGGGTGGTGAGGGACACGCCGCTCTTGCGCTTCTGCGCCGCCATGGCCTTGAGGCTGTCGAAGTCGCTGACCCCGACGTTGAAGTCGCCGTCGGTGGCCAGCAGGATGCGGTTGATGCCCTTGTCGATGAAGCCCTGCCGGGCCATCTGGTAGGCCAGCTCGATCCCCGAGGCACCGGCGGTGGAACCTCCGGCGGTGAGCTGGTCGATGGCGTTGCGGATCTTGGCCTTGTCGCGGCCGGAGGTGGGCTCCAGCACCACCCGCGACTCGCCGGCATAGACCACCAGCGATACCCGGTCCTGGTCGCGCAGTTGGTCCACCAGCAGCTTGAGGGTGCTCTTGACCAGGGGCAGGCCTTCGCGGCGGTCCATGGAGCCGGAGACATCCACCAGGAACACCAGGTTGGCCGGGGCCAACTGGGCCACCGCGCGATCCGAAGCCTTGATGCCGATGCGCAGCAAGCGGGTATGGGGGTTCCACGGCGTGGGCGCCAGCTCGGTGGTCACGCCGAAGGGCGAGCCATCGCTGGGCAAGGCGTAGTCGTAGGGGAAGTAGTTGACCAGTTCTTCCAGGCGCACCGCGCCTTCGGGCGGCAGGCTGCCCTGGTTGAGCAAGCGGCGGACGTTGGCGTAGGCACCGGTGTCCACGTCGACGCTGAAGGTCGATACCGGGGCCTCGGCCACGCTGTGGATCGGGTTGTCCGGCAGGGCCTGGTACTGCTCGCGCGGCTCGTCCCGGTAGGCCTGGAATGACTCGCGGTACTCTGCCGGGGCCGGCATGGGCGCGATCATCGATACCGGGCGCAGGCCGCGCTTGGCCAGGGACGTATCGGCACGCGGCCTCTCGTACTGGGCCTCAGGCGCCGCCTGCAGGGCGCCCTGGACCACAGCCTCCGCAGTGGCATCAGGCTTGGACGACACGCCGCAACCGGCAATCGCCAGCAGCAGGCCAGCGATGGCGAAACCCTGGGCGGCCGGGCGAAGGAAATGCAGAGGAAGGGACATGGGGGCTGACCTCGGGGAAGAAATGATCCATTCCCCCCTTCAGACGAAGCGCCTTGGCGATTCGGGTTAAGCCCCCGGAAAAAAATTTCGTCAGCGCGAGTAGCGGCGCACCACGCTGCTGTTGCGCAGTACATGGCCGTTGATCTTCTCCAGCAGCTGGGCGCGGGTCAGCCCGGCAGGCAAGGCCTCGGGGGGCAGGTCCAGGGCGAAGATCTGGATGATGTAGTGATGAGCGCTGTCGCCCACCGGCGGGCACGGCCCCATGTAGGTGGTGCTGTTGCGGCTGTTGATACCGGCCAGGCCTTCCAGGTTCGGCTTGGTGCCGGCGCCGGCCGGAAGCTGCCGGGTGCTGGCCTTGATGCCGTAGTGCACCCAGTGATCGACACCCTGGCCCTTGGCGCCATCCGGATCGTGCATGACGATGGCGTAGCTCAAGGTCCCGGCAGGGCCTGCGGTCCAGCTCAGCGCCGGGGAGTTGTTATGCCCGCCACAGCCCTTGGCATCGCTGGCGTTGCCGGTGGTGAACAACCGATCATCCGACACCCCGGGCACATTCAGGGTGAAACGCTCCTGGGCCTGCACGGGAAGTTGCAGGCACAACAGCACGGCACCAGCGGCCAGCCAAGTATTGCGGGAGGCAAAGCGAGACATACGAAAGCACCTTTTTGCGGATGGAAACGGGGTGAGCACCAGACTATAGCCGGCTTGAATGAATGCGCCCCTTTACGCAAGGCGCGGTGGGAGATTGAGCTTGAGTGCGGGGGTGGTTGTAAATTAAAAAAAGTGGAATTTTCCAGCCACGACCACTCAGAACACTGAGTTCAAGCCAGCAATCAGGCGCTGAGGGCTCTTCGAACAGGGTTTCATCATTGGCGTGAATCTTCCGCCATCCCCTGCTGCGGCTTGTGACATTGGCTCGCTGGCACGCCTTGCCCACCCGGCGAGCCCTGGCCGGTGTGACGGTGTGCGGCATTGGCGAATGCCGGGTAACTTCCAGGACTTGCTGCCCCCCGGGCCGCTCTTCGATAATCCGCCGCTCACGACAATCAGTAGCTCAAAAAGGTGCTTGGCGCACCCAGGGCGGAGTCTCAGCATGGATGTACAGGCCGCAGCGCGGTTTGGCGATGAAATCGCCCATGGATTCGGAGTTGCGGCGATGATCGCCGGCGCGGTCGCCGGGGCTCTCATCGGTGCAGCCATCGTCGCGGCAACTGCCGCAACGGGCGGCCTGGCGGTGGTGATCCTGGCGGGCTCGGTCGCCGCTGGCGGCCTGTCGATGTTCCAGCTGGTGAAAGGCCTGTCGACCATCTTCGATTTGCCCGAGCCAACCACCGGCGAGCTCATAAGAGGCAGCCCCAACGTCTTCGTCAACCTGCGCAACGCCATGCGGGCCGGTGAGGATGTATCGAGTTCCTGTAGCGGCTTTCCCCTGGGGCATCCGCCCTGGCCGTTCCCGGTCACCATCGCCGAAGGCAGCGCCACCGTGTACATCAACGGCAAGCCGGCGGCGCGCCTGACCAGCAAGATGACCTGCGGGGCGCACATCAAGTCCGGTAGCCAGAACACATTCATCGGCGGCCCGACGCTGCGGGTGGAGTTCGTGCTGGATATCGAGGGTTGGCTGCATACCGGCCTGGAGGCATTGGGCCTGGTCGCTGCCGCAGGAGCCCTGGTGCTGGCGGCCATGGCTGGCGTGGCAGCCCTGTTGACCACCGTGGCGGTGGGGGCTGCAATCTATGGCGGCATGGAATTGCTCGGACAGATCGGTGACCGGCTCGGCCCGGGCTACCGTGACCTGCTGCAGGGCATCGCCGGCCTGGCACTGCTCGGCGCCGGGCCGAAAATGGCCAAGATGAGCGCGGAACGCAACGCCGCGCGCCTGGCCAACCAGTCGCAGGTACTGGAAGTGCGCACGGCCGCGGAGGTCAACAAGGTGATGATCGAAAAGGGCGACTTACCAGCGTGGCTGGAAGGAACCCAGGTCAAGACCGAGATAGTGCCACCGGGAACGCAATACCAGATGGTGGTCGCCAAGGGCCAGGCCGAAGCCATCATGCAGGGCAAAAAGGCCTTCGGCGGCTTCGCCACCCCCGATGCGATTCCCAACCAGGCCTATGCCCGGGATAAACTGGTGATCCTCGATCGGTTCAAGACAGATGTGTCCCATGTGATCACCGTCGAAACCACCGCCCCGCAAAAGATTCACAGTGGCATCACCGGTCCGCTGGAGAACTACAAGGGCGGGGTGAAGCAAGTGGAGTTCCTCGACGAGAGGTTTCTGAAAATAGTCGGCACGCCTGAAGTGCTGCCTGTGGAGTGAAAATTGTGATCAGTGATTTCGAACGCATCCGGGAAGACGGCAAGGTCATCGACGAAAACATGACGGTGGACCGGATGATCGCCCTCGGGTGGTCTCCTTGCCTGGTCGTCGAGGCACGCTGGCGCTGGCAGGAACAGCTCCTTAGCGTGGTCAACAGCCGCGGCCTGCTGGCGATCGTGGTACCGGATCGGCAACACCTCGCCATCCTGTGGAACGATGACGACACGGGCATAGCCGCGACCCTCTACGTGGTTTCCGGCGACCGCCAGCAACAGATCCGGATTACCGACCAGTTGCTGATCGATGGCCAACTCGAAACCGGGGTCTACAGCTGGTTCGAACAGTTCCCGCAGGATTCGCCCAGCGTCTTCACCTGCATGTTCAGCCGGCAACGCGACCAGGCGATGTTCAGGGTGGATATCGACGCGGCGACCGGCGACATTCTTTCGGTACAGCATTCCCGCTGAATACCCTTGCGCCTGCTGCACCAGCACACAAATGCCGCGCAACAGTGCATGGCGCAGCGCACCAAGCGCATCACGGGCGGCCACTCAGCCGTCCGTTTTCACAAGGAAACGCCATGCCTGCAACGGCCGACAACATCACCCTGCGCCAGATCCGGGCGGTCTACGACGCCTGTACCCTGCGCGTCTACCAGGCCTACTCGGCAAGCATTGCCGATGCGGCGCTGGCCCATGGCACCTTCGTCTCGCCACCGTTCAAGATGGAGCGCATGACCTGGATAAAGCCCTCCTTCCTCTGGATGATGTATCGCGCCGGCTGGGGCTTCAAAGACGCAGGGCAGAGCCGCATCCTGGCCATCGACATCAGCCGCGAAGGCTTCGAATGGGCCCTGGCCCACAGCTGCCCGAGCCACGCCGAGGAGGGGTTGAGCAAGGAGCAATGGTTGCAGTTGAAGGAGCAGTCGCCGGTGCGCATCCAGTGGGACCCGGAGCGCGACCTGCACCTGCGGCCCCAGGAACACCGGGCCATCCAGATCGGCCTTGGCCAGGAAGCGGTGGGCTTGTACGTGAACCAGTGGATCCAGCGCATCAGCGACGTCACGCCGCTGGCGCATCGCATCCATGAGCGGGTGCTGGCTGGCGACCTGGAAGAGGCGCGGCGCCTGCTACCCCAGGAGCGCGAATACCCTATGGCGGGCCCTGCTGCGTAAACCGCCTGGCGCGCCAGGCCAGCGATCGGCATGGGGCGTTTGCAGCTCGTCGAGCATTGTCGTCAGCGCCACCTCGGGCGGCGTTGGAGTGATAACCGATAGTTGCTTCTGAACCTGCCGTCTACCTTCGATATATAACCTGACAGTTGCGACGCAGTTGTAAGGGAAAACAAACCCTTCTCTTTTCCAGTCAAGCTATTACCATTCAACATCTATCTTCAGGTCCAGCCCATAACAACTTACCTCTAAGTTCGTCAGGAACAAGCTCAAAAAGAGACTTTATGCTTTTCAAGTGCTCATGATAATTAGGCGATATCCGGTCGCTACAGCTCTCCAAATAGCTCTTAGCTTGATAATTCAGAAACCATACATCATGCTCAGAAAATTCAGAATCCAACAAACTATTTGTAAGGTTATGCACCAACTCCGCCTCAAAAAAACATGACTGGTCCTTGCCTTTTGCTCTCTCACCCAAAGACTGGATATTCCTTATATATGGTAGAGCCAAAGATAACATCCTAACGTATATTAAGTTCTTTTTCATGAAACCATCACTTTCTCGTCGGCAAAGATCTAGCCCCGGCAGGCGCACTAGCTGTTTGAATCCAACTGTCATTTTTCAACAACAGCTCAACAAATAAAGCGCCTCCTGTATTTCTATATATTCCCTGGGCTTCGACCAGCCGATGATTCCCCTAAAGATATAAACCTCTGCTATCTATATAACCCAAAACACGCCCCTCAGAAGCTGTAAACCTGCAGTTATTCGATAGCATATCATCTTCACTTGCTCTACCTTTCGCGGTTCCCAAAGACCAACTCGTATATTTTTATGCCAGATGACGACCCAATCTTATACTCGCTCAGAAACGGCCCTTTACAAGGTTAACTGGCTTATTTTAGGCGGGCTGGGCCCAAGCAATAACCCTATAACTTTTGCCTTATGCAAAATAAAACTGCCCATCCTCATAACGGAAGAATCTTATCTACTATGGAGAGCATAGACTCCGACTCAAAAAACTCAATTTTCTCGCCATACTTATAGTTATCACAATATTCAAGAGGAATAAGAAAAAGCCTAAAATCAATGATCACCAGCCATCCAGCTATCCAGCTATCTCTACAGCCCCGTCTTCATCTATAGGTTTGCAAAAGAATTTCTCATACAGAAATCCTAGAGTTTTCATTATTATTTACCAATTAAAAAATAGCGCCAACACTATGCTCCATCGCGCAATACAAGAAGTGTTCAAGAGAACCTGTTTTAGGATCTCTCGCCATACAATACCTTTATGCTTTTGAGAATCCCCCACCATACTACCAAGCATAGATAGTAGACTCGTATCCTCTGCAGCTCCCAATCCAGAGTATTGAAGGACTGCTTGGTAATTACACCGTTGTGAAAATAAATTGCCTCGGCAGTACTGGGGCTAGTTTTATAAAAGCTCTTGGTATCGAGGGTCCTCTCGCATAATCCTTAAAACTTCAGACCACCCAAATAAAACTCCAGGAACGCGACTCTCTGTAATAAGCTCCGCTCTCTCCGAAAGAGAAAAATCATCCATTGCTTTCTTGCAATATGAATAAAACAGGTTAAAGCAATTCTCATCAACATAATCCAAGACAATGAAACTTTGTCCCTGTTCATCAAGCGGCGTATAAATTGATTTCAGGCAACACTGCTCATCATCTTTGAACAGCTTTCTTGTCGCTTCAACAATGCAATCAAAAACCCCGCCAGAAGCAGACCAGCCAGTATCTTCACCTATAGAAATATACATACCCATGGGTCACCTCAAAATAAGAATCTTGCTCTGCTGTTCAGGAGTAAGATTCTTTATCCATAAATTAACCATGCTTTGGTTAGCAGGGGTTAAATTCCTATAGTCCAGCGGAACAATGTCTGCCTTCCCAATGCGATCAACTAGCTGCTTCTGATTTTGAGAGGCATTATTTGAGAAGAATTTATTTATCTGAGCAGACCTTGTGCCATCAGTCCACATAAAGTCCACAGTCTTTCTTGCATAAGGCCCATCAACAAACACGAAATCGGGGTTCTTCTGTCCTGACACCATCAGTGGGTCAACCCTTTTCAGGGCCCACTCAAGGACTTCTCCAACTGAACTACCACCTGACTTTCATGCAACACAAACTTTCCTTTGTCTGGATCAAGACCCAGCCCCTGAATCCTGCCTCTATTGTTGGAGACAACGGGATTAATTGTATTTAAGCCTGTATCAGCATCCTTAAATACAGGAGTCCACTCACTTCTAACCGTTGCAGTTCCTTTTGCCGCCTGCTGCTCAAGTACCGTACCCGGCGCCTTACTCGTTAAATCAGGTCCCTTCGGGTTGCTCCCTATACGCTCCAAAGCCGCCTTTTATGCACTGACTAAGGCTCCCGCTTCTTGAACAGTTCCTTTTGCAGCGCTAAACCTAGCTTATTTTCCCGCTGCCAATTCTATCGCAACAGCTAACTTCAACTGAGCATGACGCCCCCGAACTAATTTTTTATAACTATTAATATCAACAATGGAAAAATTTTCAGGCTCGGCATCAGCATTACCCCGAGAAAGCTCAAATTTAACTACAGCAGAGCAATTTACTAGAACCACATAAAAATCCTCACCTTGGTCGGGAGTATGGCTTAGCACATAAGCAGACGATAAAGAGCCAAACACTCGCTCAAGAAACTTCAGAACAAATATATTTTCGAATATATATGCTGCTGACGAAATGAGAGTCGCTCTAATTTCCTTCTCAGCAGCACTCCCTACAAATTTCATTTGATCACTCCTGGGAATGCGGAAACCAAATTTCCTGCCCCATCCGTCAGCACGCTCATTTTAGATGTCGGAGAGAAGTTATTATACTTATCAGACCCAATACTTCCTCCAAGTCAACCTCACGTACATATCGAGGTCCATCAGCACTCGGCAGAATCTTAGTTATTGGTGTGTTAATAACCTCTTTACTTTGCAAAATTTGACGTAGTTCCTCTTGCGGAACAGTAAACTGACTTTTGTTTTTTGTTAGTGAATAGTGCTCATTTGTCAGATGATTCCAGCCGGCGCCCTCTGCCTGGCTTCCGTTCCTTAGATTTACCCGGCTTTGTACTCTACCAGGGACTTGCAAGGCGGTTTCTACGGTTTGTGTCCCTTTTGTCGCTTGCCCCCCTGATCCACTCGATCCGTCTATAACCTTTGAAGGCTTACTGCTACCACTGGCCGCCCTGCCAAAAGCGGCAAGCATGGCAAACCGGACGAGCTCCTCCTTCGAGGCGCCATTATTTAGTAGGTTCGTGAAACCATTAACATCTATGGGAGCCAGGACCGAACTGATAACACCGTCCTTAAGAGATAGCTCACGAATTTTTTCGTCACTTAAACCCTGCTTTTTCCACTCGGCAATCTGCTCACTGCTTCTGACCAGAGCCAGATACGGGTTGCTGATGGTTCCAATGGGAGTCCAGTCATTTCCGTTGAGGGTATAAATATCTCCAAGAATCCCGCCCCAACCCGAACTCAGTTGCCCTTCTTTCGCACCCTCCATCATGATGCGTGCATATTTTCCAAAAAGAAGATTCAACTCCTCTTGGCTTAGTGCTCCTGCCTGATACAACGCAACCAGGTTTTCTCCAGACTCTTTTTCCCGCTGCCGGTACTCATTGCGTACCGCACGCTCACAACCTCCATCTCCAGCACAGGCAGAAAACTTGTCCTGCAAGTCGTTCATACCACCGATTTTTGCGGCCACCAGTTTTTCATGAAGCGCTACCAAGCTGGCTTCATTCAACTTGTCGACGCCGTACTTATTCGCTAATAAGTTGTTCTCCACAGCATTCTTGCCAGCCCCAGCACCCGCAATAGCACCCGCGCTATCGCCCTTGGCAATTCCCCCCGCGAGCCCAGCGGCTAACGTCGATAGCGCCGCCACTGTCTGCTTTTGTTCTTCGCTGAGGGAGCTGGTATCGCTGGTGCCGTACAACTGCCTCGATCAGGAACAACTCCTGGCGGGTCTGCTTGCGTTTGCCGGCGTACTCGGCGTCAGCGAAGGTCATTTGCTTCATTGGAAACTCGGCGACAGGTGTCCGTGGATTTTGCCAAATCAGGAAGTCTTTTTCAGAGTTCCCCTAGGCGCGCAACGCCAGATGTAGCGCGAACTGCGCGCCGGACTCGACCAGCAACTGGCTGTCGTGGGAAAAACTGGCCCGACGCGGGTTATGATGCTGCCCACGCTACCCCAAGACGTCCAACCAATAGTTTAAATAGTTAGAGCGCAAGCTCCAGGTGCACTTTCTCGGCTACTTCATCAACAATAAACCTAGGCCCAAATATAGTAAGACCCACGAATGTTTCTGACTCAATTTTAACTTTCTCGCCCATCAACTCAACCTCTGCGACCTCAATTTCTTGAGAGCCTCCAACCGCCCAAGACCTATCAAGCCCTACAGCACCAAGCCTGACTAAAACAATATGCAGGGCGTTACGCAATACCGCATCGTACTCATCACCCAGCACTATTGATGCATATTCATAAGTCATATTTAAAAACCTAAATCCTTCCCACCTGAACGACTTGCAGACTCAGTTATCTGCTCCCAACTTTTGCCTTTAGCTCTCAGCCAATCAATAGATGGCCCAAGCTTGTCCCCATATACTCGCAAGTTTCGCTCATAAATCTCTGCAAGTTTATCAGGTGGTGTTAGATCCTTATATTGAACACCTAGCTCACGGCGTATCTGATGGAGTTGACGAGCGACTTGCTCTGGCGTTGCACCCGCTGCGCGCATACTAAGACTAATCTCTGACAAGCTATTAACTTCATCGATATATGCTTGCCGTAGGGGTGGAAGCTTATCTACCGAACCAGTTGCTTTTGCGCCTACCGACAGGACTCGCCCTAATATCGCCGCCAGCCCCGCTCCCGTAAGCTCACCCGCCATGAACATACCCCAGGCCTTGGTGAACTCGGTAGCGGGCTGGACGCCTTCAAAGCCTAGCCCTCGGGCCTGATCTACTAGTGCTTGGGATACCTGATCACTAGGCACCCCTTGCTTCTGTAAGGTTTCCGCCAGCGTGATGGCCGACTCACCGTACTCAACCAGCCCCGGCGGCATGTGTTCCACAAAGTTGTACTGCGTCGCGTTTTGAGCAACCCAAGCCCCCTTCTCAATCTTGGCTGCATCACTGTCTTTCTGAGACGCTGCCGCCAGCACCCCCACAATTTGTGAGCTCATGGTCAATAAGGACTCATTTCCCTTGACCAGATCATTCAACTGAACCACCAAAGCCTCGTTGGCACCTGCGGCCAACGCCCCGGTCTTGAAGTCACCTCCGGTTGCCTTGGCCAGCAGTCCACCGACCATCGCGTGAACCGCAACCTTAGGTAACGAGCCGTCCGCCAAAACATCTTTGGTGTAGTCGCCGACCAAGTTGAAGCTCGCCGCCGCCAAGGTATTGAACAGGGCACTTTTCAATGCATCGCTTGCACTTCCACCTTGTCCCAGCGCCTTGCTGAGCAACATCGAGGTGCCACTTTGCAGCGTTTGGTTAGCAGCGAGTTGCCCCACCCCTGTCCAAGTACTCAGGTTGGGAGGAATAACTTTCCCAGTAAACGGATTGGTTTTCGTCCCGGTGAGGTCATCGAAAACACCACTGGTCAGCCCTGCTGTCACACCCGAGATCACATACCCCTTCATTGCATCCGAAGAGGTCACATCCTTGAGTACAGCCCCCAGATTGCCGCCGTTGTTGATGAAACTCGTGGTTGCGTTGGTCGAGGCAGCTGTCGCGACAGACCCTACAACTGCGCCTGTAGTACCACCACCCGCCAGTCCACCCGCTGCTGGGCCCACCACTGCCGCCATCACGATCGCAATGATGATTTGCGACGCAGGCCCCAGACCGGAGTTGCTGTACTTGTAGGAGTCGTGGATCTCCTTCACCAGCCGCCAATCAACATCGCCACGCTTCTCGGCCTCCTTGAGCCACGCCAGTTGCGGGTCGGCCTTGACCATCGCGTCGATGCTCTGGCTGACGGTTTGCTGGTTGACCTGCCTCACATCGATCTTCAGGCCATCAACGGCTTTGATCACGATATTGCCAGCCGCCGCCATCTGGGTCTGGCGCAGGGTTTCGTCGGTGTTGCCCTTGCCTTTGGAGGACACCCAGAAGGAGTTGTTATTGGTCTTCTCGTGACTCTCTTGGTGCAGGTCCTTCACCCCTTCAAAGGTGATGGCGCCGCCACTCTCCAAGGTCAGGTCCTTGCCACTCTCCAGCTTGGCGACTTGATACTTCTGGTCGCCATCGCTCTTGAGCGTCAGGTTGCCACCGGCACTGATCTCACTGCCGACATGAGTAACCCGGGTGACTTCATCGCGCTTGGTTTCCTTGCTGCCCCAGCCCCCCTTCTTCTTCATGTCATACAGCGAATGTTCACTGTCCTGCTCTGCCAGCAAGTTCAATTCGCCACCGGCCACCAGGTAGGCTTCATCTCCGGCTTTGACCTGGCTGGAAATCAGGGTCATGTCCTGGCCGGACTTGAGCATCACATCCCCGCCCGCCGTCACCGTGCTGGCTTGCTGGTGGACGCGATCCTCTTCGCTCTTGGTGGTGCCGGTCTTGCTGGCCCAGTGTTGTTCATTGGCGGCCGAGGCCAGGGTCAGGTTGTCCTTGGCTGTCATCGAGACGTCGCCCTTGGCGGCGATCTGGCTGGCGATGGCGGTGACGTTGCCACCGGCCTCGATGCTCAGGCCGCCACCGCTCTTCAGGGTGGCGCCGTGCTGGGTTCTGCTCTGGTCGAGGTTGCCGATGCCGCGGTCGTTGCTGACCACTTGTTCGACTGCGCTCAAGCTGACGTCGCGACCGGCCTTTATGGTGGTGTTGCCGCCGCTCTGTAGAAGGCTGCCGTTGTTGTCGAAGTCCCGCTCGGCATCGATGCTCAGGCTGCTGCCGGCTTCGATGCGGGCGGCGCTGTCGAGGAAGTCGCGGCGTTGCTCACGGATGTAGGCTTCGCTGCTGCTCTGGTGGGTGGTCAGGGTGCGGTCGTTGATCACGTCGCCCTGAGTGGTGGTCAGGGTGACGTCGCGCCCGGCGATGATGCCGCCGGCGCGGTTGACCAGGTGGTTGCCCGCCAGCAGGCCCTGACGGTTGCCCGCCTCCATCAACCCGCTATTGACCAGGTTCTGCCCCGCCACCGCCGACAGGTCATTGGCCGCGCGCAGGGTGCCGACGTTGTTCAAGTCCTTGCCGGCAATCAGGCTCACGTCCTTGCCGGCGATCAACGCGCCATTGGGCGCCAGGCGATTGTTGGAGTGGGCCAGGTACAGCACCGGCACCAGCACCTGCTCGCCATTCACTTCGGCATTTTCCAACCAGACGATGTCGTGGGTCAGGGCCGCCACCTGCTCGGAGGTCAGGCTCACGCCCACCGCCAGGTTGAGCTGCTGCTTGCTCTTGATGGCGTTGTCCATCAGGTACTTGAACAGCTTCTCGTCGGTGTCCTGGCCATTGATGAAACGCTGGCCGGTGCGGGCGGTTACCGCTTGCCGGATCAGCTTCTGTTCGTAGAAGCCGTCGCCCAGGCGCTTGGCGCTTTCATCGGGGTTGTAGCCCAGGTTGGACAACAGGTAGTCCGAACTCATGAACTGCTTGAGGTCGGTGAGGGCCGGGTTGGTTTCGATCAGGTACTTGTGTGGCCGGGACAGGCTCGCGGTATCCGGCAGGCCGGCGATCTGCGCAGGCGTCGGGGCCTGGGCCAGGGTGCTGCCCTGGCCGCTGAGGCGGAACAGGCCGTTGCCGCCGGTGGGCAGGGTGAAGCCCGGCAGTTCCAGGGGGTTGACCTGTTGCTGGGCCAGTTCCGGGGGCAGTTGCGGGTTGATCCGGATCGCCGTCGAGTAGCCGTTGCCTACGCCGGTGTCGGTCAGGGTCTTGCCGGCGCCGACGTACTCGTAGAAGGAGCGGATCACGCTGTTATCGAGGGTCTGGTCAGCCTTGAGGTTGACCTTGCCACCGGCCTGGATGGTGGCGGCGAAGGATTGGTCGCCGTCCACCACCTTGCTGCTGGAAGACAGCATCACTCCGGTCCAGGCGATGAAGGCGCTGAGGTCCGAGGCGAAGCTGCTCGAAGGCGTCGGGTTGTTGCGAGCGTTGAACGCGGCGGCCCGGGCGGCGGCGTTGCCGGTTTCGTTGACGAAGCTCCAGTAGCGCCGCAGGGTGGTGATCTCTTGGGGCTGCAGGCCCTGGTTGTTGAGGGTCTGGGCCTTGATGTCGATATCACCGGCCGCAGCGATCAGGCTACTGGTGTTGGTCAGGGTCTGGGCATCGATCTGCAAGTCGGCGCCGCTGTTGAGGCTGGCGGCGGCGCTGCTGTCGGTCACACGCAGGCGATCGGTCTCGGCCACTTCCCACAGGCCGTTGATGCGGCCACCACCGCGGTCGTCGCAGCCAGCGCCGGGGATCAGGGCGCAAGACAAACGAGTGATGCTGGCTGCGCTCTTCTCGTGCTCGATGTACTGCAGCACGTCCCTGACGTTGTTGAGGGTGCTGGCGGCAATGGTCAGTCTGCCCAGGCTTTCGATATCCCCGGAGCGGTTGTCCAGCAGGTCGGCCCTGGCTTGCCGGTCGTCCTTGGCGATCAGCACGTTGCCCAGGCTGTACACCTGGGCATAGCGGTTGGTGAAGCTCGTGGTCAGCAGCTGCATATTGCCGCCGCTGGAGATCAGGCCATGGTCGTTGACCAGGGCGGTGGCGTTGAGGCTCAGGTCTTCACCACTGCCCAGGGTGCCGAGGTTGTTGATGCTGGCGGCGTTGAGCAGCAGCTTCTGGCTGGCGGTGATGCGCCCGGCGCTGTTCAGCGCGCCGTCGATCTTCAGGGTGCTGTTGGCGCCGCCGGCGATGCTGGCGCTGTCCGCCAGGTCCAGTTGGGCGGCATGCAGGTCCAGTTGCCCAAGACTGCTCAGGCGGCCCTTGCCGCTGTAGTTGCCGTTCAGGTCGAGGTTGAGCGCGGCGTCACTGCCGATCAGGCCGTCGTTGCTCCAGTGGCTGCCGCTGCCGGTCAGGCCGTTGCCCGCCAGGAGCTGGCCGTCGGCGGTCTGGGTCAGGTGATCGACCCTGACCAGCAACTGGTCGGCCTGGATCGAGCTGCTGTTGGTCCAGCGCTCGGCTTCCAGGCTCAGGTGGCCGGCGGTCTTCAAGCGGCCGCCGACGTCCTCGAGGTTGGCCATGGAGATGCCGAACACCCCACGGCCACTGTGCAGCAGGCTGCCGCCACGGTTGTCGAAGCCGCCGGCAGCGAAGGCCAGGTCGTTGTTGGCGGTTTCCAGGGCGCCGTCGCGGTTGTCGAAGGTCCCACCGATGCTGAACCGGGTCGTGCTGGCCAGGCCCAGGGCCCGCAGTTGCCCGTGCTGGTTGTCCAGGCTGGCGGCAGCGGTCGCCAGGGTGCTGCGGCTTTCGATCAGGCCCTGGCGGTTGTCCAGGGCGCCAGCCAGTTCCAGCTCGATCTGCCGGGCGCTGATCTGGCCGGCGCTGTTGTCCAGGTCCTTGGCGCGGATATGCAGAGCCTGCTGGGCGAAGAGCGCGCCGTCGCGGTTGTCGAGGCGGCCATCGGCAGCAGTTTCAAAGGTGGCGCCGCCGTTGAGGGCCGAAACCTTGCCCGCGTTGTTGTCGAAACTCGCCGCCTTGAGCGTCAGGTCGCCCTGCTGGGCAATGACCTGCCCGCCCTGGTTGCCGGCATCGGTCGCCACTTCCAGGCCCAGGGTGCTCTTGGCCTGCAGCAGGCCCTTGGTGTTGTCCAGGCGCCCGGCATCGATCTGCAGGCCGGCCTGGCGACTGAGAATCTCCCCGCCGTCGCCGTTCTGCACTTGGCCCGTGGTGCTGACCAGCACCGAGTCATTGGCCGCTACCCGACCTTTCTGGCGGTTGTCCAATCGTCCGGCGAACAGCCGCAACCACTGTTGGCTGGAAAGCTCACCGCCCTGGTTTTCAACCGCAGCGCTGCGCTTGAGCAGCAAAGGGCCTGCGGCGGACAGGGTGCCCTGGTTGTTGATCAAGCGCCCCAGCAGATCGAGCGTGACGGCACCCTTGCCGGTGAAGGAGCCGTGGCCGTTGTCCAGGTCGCTGCCGGTGAACACCAGGTCGCCGGCTGCGTTGAGCGTGCCGCCCTGGTTGCCCAGGACCATGGCCTGCAGGGTCAGGGCCGCGGCACTGTCGATGGAACCGCCCTGGCTGTTATCCAGCAGGTCGCGCAGCTTGAGGCTTTGCTCGCCAGCGCTGGAGATCACGCCCTGCTGGCTGTTGTCGAGACTGGCGGCCTTGACGTCCAGGGTTTGATGGCTGACCAGGGCGCCACCCTGGCTGTTGTTCAAGGCGTCGCTGAGGGTGACGTCGACACTGCCCTTGAGGCTGGAGACGGTGCCCTTGTTGCTGTTGTTCAACCCCGTGCCGTTGAGGCTCAGGCCCTGCCAGCCCGAGAGCAGGCCGCCCTGGTTGTCCAGCTCGGCGCTGCCGGTGATGGCCAGGGTCTGTTGCGCCAGCACCACGCCGGTGAGGTTGTCCATACCCGCCAGCACCAGGGTGCCGTCGCCCTGGCTGGACAACTCGCCGCCGCTGTTGCCCAAGTGACCAAGGTTGGCCTTGAGCAAGCGCTGGCTCTTGATCAAGCCGCCCTGGCCGTTGTGCACCTGGTCGGCATCGAGTTGCAGGCCATCGGCGCTGAGCACTCGACCCTGCTTCTGGTTATCCAGGGCACCGGCACTGACCTTCACCTGGCGCTGACCGCTCAGAGTACCGCCCTGGTTGTTCAGGGTCTGGGTTGCCGTGACCGTCAGATCGCGGCTGGCCACCACGCTCTTGCCACTGTTGTTCAGGGTCTGCGCAGTCAGCGTGACATCGCCGCCTGGGTTGCGGCTGTTGTCGAGGTTGACCCCGGCCTCGATGATCCCCCGGTTGTTCAACTGCCCGGCACTGCCGAGGTCGACGCGGTGGGCCGCCGCCAGGGTGCTGTGGTTGTTCAGGTCACCCTGGGTCTGCACCTTGAGATCGGTCCCGGCATACACCGCGCCCTGGGTCTCCAGGCCCTGGGCCTTGATCACCACCGCGCCTTTCTCGGCAGTGGCCTCCACCATGCGCAACTGGCCGTTGGCGTCGAGCTGGATATCGCCACCGCTGGCGATCAGCTTGCCGTCGAGCTTGACCCCCACGCCGGCTTCGGTGCCCACCAGCTTGATCGCCCCGGCGTACATGCCGCCCAGGGCCGAGGAGTCGATGGCCAGTTGCGGTGCATCCGCCGGGTTGGCGGCCCGGGCGGTGGCCTTGAGGGTCTGGGCGTCGACGTCGTTGGCGCCCGTGACCAGCGCCAGGTGCCGGGCCTGGATCTGGGCGTTGACCTTGGCGCTGCGGGTGATGATCTCGAACTGGTCGATATTGCTGGCGTTGAGCCCCGCACCTTCGATGGCCACGCTGCCCTGGTCCACCTGGTAGCGCTGCAACTGGCCATTCTCGATCACCGGCTTGCCGGTGGTCAGGGTGGTTTTCGGGGTGTTGATGAAGCCGCAGCCATTGCAGGTGACGCCGTAGGGGTTGGCGACGATCACATGGGCCGATCGCCCCGCCACTTCGGTGTAGCCCTTGAGCTGGCTGGGGCTGCCGCCGTTGACCTCGTTGAGGATCACATTGGCCGCGCGGCCACCCAGGTTGGGGTTGCCGAGGATGATCCCGCCCAGTTGCGTGGACTGGGTACGGTCGGTGGCGTTGTTGAGGATCACGCCCTGCTGGCCGACGTTGTAGTCGCTGAACGTGTTGTGGGACAGGCCGCCGCCATTGGGCGCGGCAATGTTGACCACAGGCACGCCATTGCCCGCCTGGCCGAGCGTGGTGCCGCTGCCGTTGACCACGATGCCGTCGGCCATCACCAGCAACGGCTGCCAGAACATCGCGTTGGCCAGGATGAACGCCAGGCCACGCTTGGGCAGGCCCCAGAACGAATCACGCGATTGCAGGGCGGCGGAGGGCTGGCGGGCCAGGAAGGCAAACTGACGAACGTCCATGTCGGCTGTCTCGGGTAAAGAGCGAAATTAGAGAAAAAGATCCAGGCGGAAATAGATCGGGGCTTCGCGGTCACTCAGGGCATCTGGCCGCTCGAGGGAGTGGGCGAAGGTCACGCTGGCGGCCAGGTGCTGGCCACGGGCGAACAACTCGATGGAGTCGCTGGACACCCGCCCGTGCTGCTCGGCGTTGTAGCGGTCATGGCGAATGGCACCCACGTCATACCCCAGCCCCGTGCCGTACTCGGCGAACACCGGGCGCAGCCAGTCCCAGGTCACCGGGCGGCTCCAGCGCAGGTCGTTGCGCCAGTAGTAGCCGCTGTCGCCGTTGAGGCTCTGGTCCTTGTAGCCGCGGATCGAGGACTGGCTGCCCAGGCTCATGCGCTGGGAGCTGAACAGGATGTCTTCGCTGCGCTGGCTGGTGACCAGGCTGCTGAACACCAGGGACTCGTCCCACAGCTTGAACGGCTGCAGGTAGCTGGCGGTGGCGGTGTACTTGCGGTAGCGGGCGTTGGCCTGGCGGTTGCCGTACCGGTCGCGCTCGGACTGGCGCTGGGCATCGAACAGGCCGATTCCCTCTTGCAGGCCCAGGTCGAGGTTGACGAAGGCCCCGCCAATGCGCCGGCCATGGTTGATGCCCCACTGCACTTCGCTCAAGCGGTTGCTGCTGGTGCTCAGCTTGCTGTCTTCGATGTAGTTGTTGGTGCGCAGGTGGGTCAGGCCGGCGTTGAGCGAAGTCTTGCTCACCGAGTCGCGATGGATCACCCGCTCCACGCGCAATTGGTGGTTCTGGCTGTCGCCGGTCTGCTTGAAGTTGAAACCCTGGCCCTGGGCCTGGGAGCGGTACTCGCTCTGGCTGTAGCTGTAGTTCAGGTTCCACCAGCCCAGCGGCAGGTTGTAGTAGAGCATCGCGTTGCGCGAGGTCTTCTGGTGGTCGCTGATGGCGTCGTGGCCACCGCGCAGCACCAGTTGGTCGGCCAGGCCCAGGGGGCTGTCCCATTCCAAGGAGCTGCCCCATTGCTGCTCGCCGGTGCTCTTCTGCCCGTCGTTGCTGCGGGACAGACCGACCCGCCAGGGCTTTTGCGGGGTGTTCTTGACCAGCACCTCGCTGCCGCCCACCGCCTGGCCGGGGGCCAGTTCCATCTGTGCCTGGTTCGACGGCAGGCGGTTGAGCTGGTCGACCATCTGCTCGATCTGCCGCAGGTCGAGCAGTTGCCCGACGCTCCCGGGAAACGCCATGTCCAGCTCGCGCGCCGTGAGCTTGCTGCCTTCGGCCGCCTTCAGGCCTTCAAGGCGGCCCTCCACCACCAGCACCTGCAAGTGCCCGCGGGACAGGTCCTGCTGCGGGAGGTAGGCACGACTGGTGACCAGGCCTTTGGCGATGTAGTGGTCGGTAATGACCTTGAGCAACTCGTTGAGCTGGGCCACGCCCAGGCACTGGCCGATGTAGGGCTTGAGCAGGCGCTCGCGCTCGGTGGTGGACAGGGCGTCGGCGCCCTTGAGCTCGATGTGTTCGATGGGGAAGCAGCGATTGTCGGTCGGGGCCATCGGCGCCACCGGCAGCGCGCTCTTGCCAGGCAGGTCCTTGAGGTCTTCGAGGCGCCGTTGCTGCTCTTCCAGCAGGCGGTTCTGGCGCTCGCGGATCAGATCCTGGTCGCCGGGATTGTTCAGCGGGGCAGCAGAAGCACTGTTCAGTGAGCCAGCCAAAAACACCAGGCAGGACAGCACACAACACAACCTCATCCCGAGGGTAGGAAAAAACATGTTCGGTCCTTCGAAAACATACGGCAGGGTCAACAGAGCCGGCGATATTAATGTGCCACTACACTGGCGTCAATTAATCAACAACTACTTAAAATCAACATTTGCTGTTTATTCAAAGAACTTCCCGGCTAAAGGAAAACAGCGCTCCAAACGCCAATAAACCCAGGGGGAGTTCTTTTTGTATCAAGGGGTCATTTACCCCTCTGAACACAAGCTCGCACCGGCCAAGCCCTTGATTCCATGGCCTTTCAACTATTTTCCGGATGGCCTGGCCTGAACCTCGAATGGAGCGTGAGGAGCATATTCGCGCAACTAACGCGCAGTCACGGGAAACATCAATAATTGATCAATATTCAGAAAGTTCCTAAATGCACTAGATAAACATCTGATCTTGAACATACAAAATTCAGCACAATAAAAACCCGGATCGTCAGATCCGGGCTCGGTGCACTCAAACCAGTCAGGTCGGTTTCCCGCTGATCCCTAGGCCTTGTCCTCATCCCCCTCCGAGCGCAAGTGGATCACCCGGGGTGGCGGTTCGGCCACCAGCGGTGGATGGGGCTGGTCTTCGGGCAGGACGCGGTAAAACTGGGTAGTGACATGGCTGATCCAGCCCTCTGCATCGTTGTGCACGATCAGGCTGCCGGGCTGGCGCATCTGGGCCAAGGTCTCGTCGCTGAGCTTGAAGGTCTCGCTCAGGCGCTTGTCGTCCACTACCGGGGCCGGCAGGCGTGGCGGATACTTGCGATTGCGGCGCTGGCGATAGCGAGCCCAGGAAATCAGCAACACCGCATTGATGACCGCCACCAGCCCATAGAACTGCAGGGTGGTCAGGGCATCGAGCACACCGGCCTCGAACCTGGGCCCTTCGTGGGTATAGAGCAGCGGCCAGAGACCCCGGACCAGCAAATAGAGAAGCCCAGCCCAGCCCAACAGGGTGAAGAAGACGTCGACTATCACCAGGAACGGGCGCTGGCGGGTGCGGATGATTTTCATCAGCGCACCTCCTCTTTGTCATTGATGGGCTTGATGCCGCGGTCGGGGCTGACCCAGCGCGCGCGCTTCTGGTGCTCGCTGAACAACACCTTGGGAAAGCTCACCAGGGTGGTGAACAGGCTGATGAACCAGAACGCCAGGGGGTACCAGACCGCCCAGAACATGGTTTTCCACAGGTCCTTCTCGTAGCGGCGGTCGATCAGGATGCTCACCGCGAACTGGGTCAGGCAGACCATGGACAGCACCAGGCCGGTGAAGGCCGGCGGCACGATGGTGTGCACCGCGATGGCCTCGGGCATGACGATGAACTTGCCCAGGGCCCAGAAGATCACCGATAGCAGGAAGGTGAAGGCCCAACCGGTGGACAGGCAATAGTCGAACAACAGGGTCCACAGGTAGCGATGCCGCCACTCCCAGATGCCACGGATGTTCTTGAACAGCACCTCGGCGCCCCCCTGGGCCCAGCGCAGCCGCTGCTTCCACAGGCCGCGCAGGGTTTCGGGCATCAGGATCCAGCACAGCGCCCGGGGTTCGAAGAACACATACCAATGGTCCAGCTGCAGCTTCCAGCTGACGTCGATGTCCTCGGTGATCATGTCCGGGCTCCAGTAGCCCACCCGATGCAGCGCCGTGCGGCGAAAGGCGACGATCACTCCGGAGACGGTGAAGACCTTGCCGAACACCCGCTGGGTGCGCTTGATCAGGCCGATGATCGAGGAGAACTCGCCCACTTGCACCCGGCCCACCAGGGTCGAGCGGGTACGAATGCGCGGGTTGCCGGTCACCGCCCCGAGGCGCGGATTATCCAGCATCGGCGCCACCAGGTAGGCCGCCGTGTTGGGCGCCAGCAACGCATCGCCGTCGATGCACACCAGGTATTCGCTATGGGCCGCCACCGCGCCCATGCGCAGGGCCACGGCCTTGCCCTGGTTCTGCGCCAGGTGCAGCACCCGCAGGCGCGGGTCGAGGGCGGCCAACTGGTCGAGGATCGGCCCGGTGTTGTCCTTGGAGCCATCGTCGATGGCGATCACTTCGATGTTCGGATAGTGCTGGGCCAGGGCCGCGTGGATGGTGTCGGCGACGTTATCCCCCTCGTTGTAGCAAGGGATGAGGATACTGATCAGCGGCTCGCCGGCCAGCGGTGGCGGCAAGGTATCGTCGTCCCATGGCCAGTGGCGCTCCCAGTGCAACCAGAAATACAGGCCGCCGGCGATCCACAGCGCCGACATGAACAATGGGTAGTAGAAGACGAAATCCATGAGGAACTCGCCTGTCACCACGAAGATCAGGCCCAGGGGCACCCCCATGACCAAGGCCAAGACCACTACAGCGAAGATACGATCCAGCATGATTCATGGACTCCATTTGTTGGAGAGCGCGGGCCGCAAGGTCTTCAGGTCCGGTGAGTTCTCGAGGAAGTTGTCCGGGTAGTAACCGAAGTTGATGGCGCCCTGGCGCTTGAGCCGGCCCATCCAGTCGGCCATCTGCATGGCGGGCAAATCACTGGCGGGCTTCTGGGTCCAGTCCCGGGCCTGGAGTTCGAAGACCGTGCGCTGCAACGCGCCGGGGCGCGTGCGCACCTGATCCACCAGGGCCTCCAGCCAGGGCCCGGAGTGCCGTGCGCTTTGCCCTTCCATCAACGGCATGGCCATGGGCGCGGTCCAGTCATAGCTGGCGAGGAAATCGTCGAGGTTCTGGGCGAACCAGGTTTCACTTTCAGGATTGATGATCGGCTCGGCGAACAGGTTGCGCGCGGTCTGCACCTGGGGCCCACGGACCGCCCGGACCTTGGCCGCCAGTTCATGGGTGAAGTCGATCAGGTAACGGCTCTTGAAGCGGGTCCAGCGTTGCAACGCGGCGGGGTCGTCGCGCAGCCCGGCGATGGAACCCGGCAGCCCCTGGGCGGCATAGGCACGCAGAGCCCCGGGGCTGGCGTCCTCGAAATCCGAGAGCACGGCGTCGTCATGGAACAGGATGCCGTCCACCGAAGTCATGCGCGCCACATCCTCGTACAGGTCGCCGATCAGGCGGCGTACCTGCGGGTCGAAAGGCGACAGGCGCCGGTATTGCTTCGGATCGACCGCCACCTGGCCGGTCTGCGGGTCCCAACGCGTGACCCGGGGCAGCCTGGCATCCAGGTCGAAACTGAGCACCGGCATCCAGGCATAGACCTTGACGTGGGAGCGGGTGCGCAATTGCCAGGCGACCCGGTCGAACAGGTCGGCACGCATCGGCAGGTGGCGATTGGGGAAGTACAGCGATTGCACCAGGCCGTCGCCCTTGGGATCGGCGAAGGCCTGGAGGAACACGGTATTGGCCCCCAGGTCGGCGATACGCTGCACCAGCTTGCCGAGGTTGATCTCCTGCTGCTTGGGGTCCGGGTCGTAGACGTTGTCCAGGTCCACGTGCACCACGCGCATGGGCGCCATGGTCTCGGTGCCGACGATGCTGTTGGAGAAGTGGATGCCGTCAGGGTCCGAGACCACCAGGAAACGCGGGCTGCTCATCAGGTTGTCGAGACGGTCCAGGCCGTCGTCCAGGGTCAGGGCCAGCTTGAAGCCCTGGCTGTCGACCACCTGTAAGGTCGAGCCATCGGCCGTGCCATAGGGCCAGACCCAGACCCGCGGACGATAGCCGGTGGCGGCCAGGATCTTGTCCGAGATGGTGCTCACATCCTTGCGCATGCGCGCCTGGAACTCCGCCTCGCTTTCATAGCGCCCGGTGCGCGGGTCGTAGCGTCGGGTCGCGGCAGCAGGCTGCATGTTGCCCTGGGGATTGCCGAGGATACCCAGGTGGCTGTTGTCGGTGTGGGCGGCGATCTCCACCAGGCCGGAACGGGAGATCTCGCGGATCTGCGCCCAGGTCAGGAACTGCGAGCGCGGCCGCAGGTCGCCGGCGAAGTTCACCGGCTGGTCGGCCGGGGTGTCGATCCAGGTGCCCACCGGGGCCAGGAGGGCCGGCCAGCGATAACTGCGCAGCACCGGCATGACCCGGGTATGGAAGCTCGAATAACCGTCGTCGAAACTCAGCAGGATGGCCTTGGCCGGCAACTCCGGACCGCCCCGGCGGGCCGCCAGGATCTGGTCCACGGTGACCGGCTTGTAGCCGTTCTCGCGCAGCCAGGCCAGTTGCTGGAGCATGCGATCGGTGCGCACCGCCACCACGCGCTGGTCCGGGTTGCGATCCTCGATATCGTGGTAGGCGATGCCCAGCACATGGTTTTTCGGCCAGGGCGCTTCGTTGTTCGGCAGTGGCCGTTGCGCCGGGGCGACGAAGTCTGCGGCGGGCTGGGAACAAGCACTGAGCAGTAGCGCGCCCAGCAAGAGGATGCAACGCTCGATCAGGCTCATCGTCACCGTCCTCTAGAAGCGATAGGTAAGGTCCACGGCCAGGCGCAAGTCGGTTTCCCGCTCACCGTCGTAGGGTCGGTTGATCACGCTCAGCACCGCGCCGATATCGAACACGTCGTTCCAGCTATAGCGCTGGCCGTAGCTGACCAGGCCGACACCGCCGGTGGAATAGTCGCGCTGGCTGTAGGTGCCGACGCCGAACTGGAACTGCTGGCTCCAGGAGGTTTCGTAGCGGTGGTAGAGCACATGGTTGACGTTCACCGTCGGCAAGACGCTGAAGTCGGACTTGGGATTGAAGTACGGCGCGTCGTCCCGGGTGTTGTGGCTGCTACCGACCTCCAGGCCCAGGTCGACCTGGACCCCGGGTGAGCGATAAACCCCTTCGCGGCCGGTGAGCAGGGCTTCGAAACGGTTGTTGCCATCACTGAAGTGCGAGGGGCTCAGGGACAGTTTCCATTCCCGGCTTTCATTGGCCCGCCAGCGCAGGAAGGCGCTGCCGCCATTGGCGCGAATGTCGTTCTTGAGGGCCCGCAGCGGGGTCGCGGCGGTGAGGTAGTCGAGGCTGCCGCCGTACTGCCAGTGGTCGTCGATGTCCCGGGCCAGGGCCACCCGGGCACCGGTCTTGCTGCCGTAGCCGTAGGAGTGGTTGGACACCTCGGCCTCCAGGGTCATGTCACGGGTGCGCCGCTCCACGCCCAGCAATTGCCAGCGGTGATGGCCCTTGCCCTCCTGGAAGTCGCCCATGGCGTAGCCGACGCCCGCGAATACGCGCCAGTCTTCATCGATGGGCGGGCTGTAGAGCCGGCTTTCGATGCCGAAATCACGGCTGCCGGACACCGCCCCCGGGCCATTACTGCCGCCGCCATTGCTCTTGCCGCCATAGGTCGAGACCCGCAGCTCGGCCATGTCGTGGACCTCACGCTCCCGGGCCAGGCGTTGCACCGCGCGGTTCTCTGGATAGCGCGCGACCACGTCGTCGGTCAGCGCATCCAGCTGCCGCCATTCCTGCAGGTCCTGGGCGGTATGCCCCTGGGCCACTTCCAGGGCGACATCGCGCGGCGCCACGCTCTCGATTTCCTTGAGCAGGTATTCCGCCCGGCGCGGCCAGTCGCGGGCCAGGTACAGGTTGGCCTGGGCCAGGCGCACATTGACGTTGCCCGGGGCCTTGGTGGCCAGGTCGTCCAGGCGCTGTTCGCTATCGGGCAGGGCATTGCCGTAGGTGCCGGCCTGGGCCGCCAGCAGTTGCGCGTCCAGCCAGTCGTCGTTGGGATCGCCGACCGTCTGCCCCACCAGCTGGATGCGCTGGGGTTCGCTATTGGCCAGGTCGTTGGCCACCTTCAGCGCCGCCTCTGGCTGTTCGCTTTCCAGCAATGAGTAGTACAGGCCGGTGGTGTCTTCGACGCGATTGCCAGGGTCGGCGTCCGGAGCACTGAGCACCTTGCGGTACAGGTCGGCGGAGACCTCCGGCTGGCGCTGGTCGAGGTAGGCCGAGGCGACCCAGCGCAGGGCGTAGGTGGGGATGGCCACGCCCGCGGCGGTCAGTTGCTCGTACTCGCTGATCACCTCGGCGGTACGCGCCCGGGACTTGAGCGCGCCCAGGCGGTCGATGCGCCAGCGGGTCACATCGTCCTGGGCCTTGGGATCGTTGCCCCAGGCGGCGAACAGCGCGTCATAGTCGGCCAGGGCGCGATCGGCCACCACGAAGCGCTCCTTCTCGCTGCGGCTGGCCAGCTCCGACAGGCGCACCCGCTCGGCGGCCAGGTCGCCCTCCATGCGCCGCTGGATGACCGGGTCGATCAACCCCGGATGCTGGTGCGCCAGGCGCACGGCCGGCTCCGGCAGGCGGGCGCGTTGCAGGGCATGGATGTACTCGCGCAGCACGTCGGGCCGCTCGCCGGCACGCACGAAGGCCTGGTCGTATTCCACCAGGGCATCCTGGGGCTGATTGGCCCGGGTCAGGGCGTAGCCCAGGGCCAGGCGCCGGTTCAGATCCTCCGGCTTGGCGGCCACCAACG
The DNA here is from genome assembly GCF_014230245.1 of Pseudomonas sp. MSSRFD41. Taxonomy (NCBI): domain Bacteria; kingdom Pseudomonadati; phylum Pseudomonadota; class Gammaproteobacteria; order Pseudomonadales; family Pseudomonadaceae; genus Pseudomonas; species Pseudomonas sp. MSSRFD41. Next base: position 31,190 of record NZ_JACKZK010000031.1, read on the forward strand.
CCCGGGCCCGGGCCACGGCTTCGGCGGGCTGGCCGGCATCGGCCTGGGTCAGGGCCAGGCCCAGTTGCAGGTCGGCGTTCTTGGGGTCGCGCTCCAGGGCCTGGCGATAGAGCCGGGTGGCATTGTCCCACTGCTTGAGGTTGCGATAGGCCCGGGCGGTGGCGGTCAGGGCCTGTACCGGCAGCACGCGATTGCGCCCCTGGCTCTCATAGACATTCACCACTTCTGCATCCAGCCCGGCCCAGCTGGCGATCTGCAAATGGTCGCTGACCAGCCCGTTGGTCAACTGGTTGGCCGGTACCTGGCGCAAGTGATCCAGGGCCGGGGCATAACTGCCCGCCCGGGCCTGGATGATCAGTTGGTCATAGGCGGCGTCGGCGAATACCAGGCCCGGCAACAGCAGTTGGCTGCACAGTGCCAGACGAAACAGCGGGCGCAGGCCAAAGCGGCGAGCAGGATGAACAGTGCGTTGCATTTCGTCAGCACCTTTACATGGCTGGCCGGAGTACTGCGTCCATGCCTGTACGCCCCGGCGACCGGGACCAAGCGACCGGGCGAAGCTTTCCGGGAGAAGTCTTTCACGTAGGTTAGTTCAGAAATTGCAACGCCATAATTATTCAGGATCAGATCGGCAAAACCTCCCCAAAGGCCCATGCACCGGGGCCTTGGACAGCACGACGCCCGGGCTGTGGCATCCACGGCACCGGGCGTCTAGGGTGGTGCAGCCGATCGCCAGGGGCGATCGGATGGCGGTCGCTTACTGCTGCGCGCCTGCGCCAGCCACCTTGCTCATGACGAAGCCAATGAACTGCTCGACCGTCATTTTCTGGCCATTGAAGTTCACTTCGTTATTGGCGTAATGCAGGGCCGAGACCACGTTGTTGCCGTCCAGCTTGGCCAACTGGGTGGCAACGGCCATGGCGCTGAGCATTTCCGCGGTGGCGGCGCTCTGCTCGGCGATCTGCTTGGCGTCGGTCATGCCTTCGGCCTGGGCCTGCAGGGCCGCCACGTCGGCGACCATCGGCTTGGACAGCGACAGCTTGGCATCCAGTTGGCTGATCAGCTGCTTGCCCAGCTCTGCGGTAGGCAGCTCCAGGTTCTGCGGCTTGGCCAGGTCCAGGCCCAGGCTGAAGCGGCTTTCGCCGTTGCCGGTCTTGAGCGCCAGGCTTTCCAGGGCGATCTGCGGCTTGGCGGCCAGGACCTTGTTCACCGCGTCACGTACCTTGGTTTCCTCGGCTGGGGTCAGTTGCAGCTCCGGAGCCGGCTCGCCACGGGCGGCCGCCTCGGTCGCGGCCTTCTGATATGGCTGCAAGACGTTCTGATAGACCTGCACCAGGTCGACCATGCCCTGGCTGTCCAGGTTCTTCATGCTCCAGAGCATCTCGGCGGAACCCACGGTCTTGCCGTCGAAGGCGATCTCGCCCACGCGGTAATCCGCGCGGCCGGAGACGTTGCTGCCGGTTTCCTCGCTGGACGTCTTCTGTTCGAAGTTCTTCAGGGTCAGCACCGACTGCTTGTCGCCGAAGGTGGCCTTGGTGTTGCTCAGTTCCAGGGTGTTCTGGCCCAGGTAGTAACCAAAGCTGCTCTTGGTCAGGTTGCTGGCCAGGGTCAGGCCGTTGACCTCCAGCTTGCCCGGAGCTTGGTCGGGGGCGCTGATGGCCAGGCTCAGGCTATCCACATAACCATCGACCTTGGCCTTCTGGCGGCTGTCGCTGACGCTGATGGTGGCGTTCAGACCGGAGAACTTGAGGCTGCTCTGTTCATCCAGGGCCAGGTCCACCGGGGCCAATTCCAGGGTGCCATCGGCAGACAGATCGTAGGCGACGTTGACCACGCCCTTGAAGGGCACAGCGCCCTTGGTGGCGGCGAACCACTTCTCGGTCTGCGGGCTCTTTTCCAGTTCGTAGCGACTGGAGGCCATCACTGGCAGCCACTTGAGGCGGACCAGGCGTGAGAACGGCAGCGGGCCGTGTTCGATGTGGTCGCTGATCAGCAGCTCCAGGTCACCCCGGAACAGGTCGCCCTGGCCCTTGAGGCGATAACGAGCGTTGCTGCTGAACACACCGCGGTCCAGGGACACCAGCTCCAGGCTCGCCGTGGCGTCGTAGCCGATCAGCACTGCCTGCAGCTCCTTGTTGCTCTCGACGATCTGCTGCTGCAGAACCCCCTCCAGCTTGGTGCCGGTGTACCAGGCGCCGCCGGCACTGATTGCACCCACTGCGACGACGATTCCTAGAAGTACGCCTGCTGATTTATTCATGCTTGACCCGATCGATATCCATAGTTTGAAAGTGCGCTGGTCTTCCCTGAACCCATGACAGGTCGCGGCTCGACTCCGCGTGAAACCGGCGCAGATTAGCATTGGCGATGGGTTGGAGCGCAACAGTGGTGCAGCTGCAAGCGCCAAGCGAAAGCAAAAGCGAAAGGCAGGGGGGCGCTGGCTCCAGGCTTGCGGCTAGGAGTATTCGAGCTCGAGGGCATCGAGCTGATGGTCGAAGCTCTTGAGCCGGGCGCTCCAGGTGTAGACCAGCACTTCGAAGTCGCGATCGATCACCGCGCTGTTGCCTCGGGACTCGCCACGGGGGTCGCAGAAATCCAGTTGGTAGCGCTCGCGGGCCATGGCCGTGGCGACATCCGACAGCTCCCGGGCATTGCTCAGCCAGTGGTGGCCGTCGTCGGCTTGCTTGTCGAGCCGCATGCACTGCGCCTTCAGGGCTTCGAGGCTTTTTTCCAGCGGGGTGCCGGTGAGTTCGCCCATGATTTCGGCGAAGGTCCGCCCAGGCTGCCAATAGCTGCCCCAGAAGTAACGGTCGAAGACGGTCTCGACCCGACGCAGGGCCACCTTGGTGTCCCAGATGGCCACCAGGGTCTTGCTCTGCTCGAGCTGTCTTTTCTTGATCTTCTGGCCCTGGAACGAGGCCCAGGCCACCACAGCGATGGCCAGCACCGCGATCAAGGCGCTGGCACTGTCGAGAAACACCATGGCCTTGTCGATCTGATGGGCCAGCATGACCCCGTAGAAGTAGGTGGCAGACAGCAGTATCAGGGCGCAGAGCGCGCACCAGAAGCCCGGAGCATAAGGGTTTTTCATTATTGGAATCCCCATGGCCATCACGCTTTGATCATGGCAAGGCGCCCGGCACTCGGCGTCTTGCCAACTGATCAAAGCATAGCAACGGCCTCAGGGTTTAGTGACTGGCGGAGCTTGCGTTCGTCCGCTTTCCCAACCGCCGCCCAGGGCCAGGAACAAGTCGATCTGGCTCATCGCCACCTGGGTGTTGGCCGCCGCCAGCTGGGCACGCATGTCGGTGTAGGTACGAGTGGCCTGCAAGTCGGCGAGGAAGGACGCGCGCCCGGCCTGGAAGAACCGGTGGGTCTGGTCCGCCGCCACCTGCGCCGACTGCTCGGCGTCGGCCAGGGCATCGCGCCGTTGCAGCTGGGCACTGTACTGGGCCAGGCCGGTCTGGGTTTCGCGAATGGCGTTGAGCACCACCCCATCGAAATGCGCCAGGGCCGCCTGGCTCGTCGCCTCGGCTTCGCGGATGCGCTCGCGGGCACCGTTGGCCGGCACCGTCCAGCTGATCACCGGGCCGAAGCCCCAGCGATTGGTGGAAGCCTTGCCCAGGTTATCGAGGATACCCACGGTGCCCACGGTGGCACCGATGCTGATGTCCGGGTACAGGGCCCCGGTGGCGACGCCGATCTGCGCGGTGGCCGCCGCCAGGTGACGTTCGGCCTGGCGTACATCGGGACGGCGCTTGAGCAGCGCGGCGCCATCGCCCACCGGCAACAGCTGGGCGATATGCGGCAGCTCGGCGCAGCTGGCGGTGCCGGCCGGCAACTGGTCCACCGGCCTGGCCAGCAGCATCGACAGGCGGAACAGCCCCGACTGGCGCGCCGCTTCGTAGCGCGGCAACTCGGCCCGCAGGGACTTGAACTGGGTCTGGGAGCGGGTGACCTGGGTTTCGTCGCCACGCCCGGCGTCGCGCAGGCGCTGGGTCAGCTCGGTGCTCTGGGCTTGCAGGGCCAGGGAATGCTCGGCGATTTCCCGCTCCTCGTTGGCCGCGCAGACCTGGGTGTAGGCCCGTACCACATCCGCCACCAGGGTGATGCGGGCGATGTCCGCCGCGGCCTGGGTCGCATCGGCATTGGCCTTGGCCGCCTCGATGCCGCGCTGCAGGGTGCCGAACAGGTCGAACTGGTAGGAGGTGCTGATGGACAGGTTGCCGACGTTGGCCACCGGCACTTTCTCCGGTAGCAGGAAGGCCTCGCCGGACTCCTGCAGGCGCTCGACCCCGGCCTTGACCCCACCGCTCCAGCCGCCGGCGGCCTGGGCTTCGTCCACCTGGGCCCGGGCGCGGGCCAGGTTGGCCGCCGCCACACGCAAATCGGTGCTGGAAGCCAGGGCTTGCTGCACCAGCTGGTCCAGGCGCGGATCACGGTACAGGCGCCACCAATCGCCGGGCACCGGGGCCGAAACCACATTGGCGCCCTGGCCCGCCAGCTCGCCTTGCAGGTCCGGGCGTTGCAGCGCCGCCTCCTTGGGCAACTGGTAATCCGGCCCGACCTGGCACGCCGAGAGCAGCAAGCCGAGCCCGAGCAGGGCCACGCGCGCGCCGTGGTTCATTGCCCGCGCTCCTGGCGGGGCTGGTCGTCGATGATCGCCACCGTAGCGGTGCGCCCGGCGATCATGCGAAAGTCCGCCGGCACGTCGTCGAAGGCGATGCGCACCGGGATCCGCTGGGCCAGGCGCACCCAGCTGAAGGCCGGGTTGACGTTGGGCAGCAGGTTGCTGCCGCTGCTGCGGTCACGGTCCTCGATCCCGGCGACGATGCTCTCCACATGCCCGCGCAGGCGCGCGCGATCGCCCACCACGCGGATATCCACGGCCTGGCCGATATGGATGCCGTCGAGCTTGGTTTCCTCGAAGTAGCCGTCGATATGGAAGGAGTTGCTGTCCACCACCGACAGCACCGGGCGCCCGGCGGTGACGAATTCCTGGGGCCGTGGCGCACGGTCGTTGACGTAGCCGTCCACCGGGCTGCGCACCACCGAGCGATCGAGGTTGAGCTGGGCACTGTCCACCGCCACCTGGGCCTCGGCCAGGGCCGATTGGGCCCGGGCCTCGCGGGATTGGCTCTCTTCCAGCTGCTCGCGCGGCACCAGGTTGCCCAGGCCGCGGTTGCGCTTGGCCTCGCGCTGGGCCTGGGCCAGGGTTTCCTGGCGGTCGGCCAGGTTCGCCCGGGCCTGGCGCAAGGCCAGGTGAAAGCGGTCCTGGTCGATGCTGAACAGCACCTGGCCACGCTTGACCAACTGGTTGTCCTTGACCTCGACCTGCTGGATCAGCCCGGAGACATCCGGAGCGATCTGCACGATATCGGCACGGATATGCCCGTCCCGGGTCCAGGGCGCGAACATGTAGTACATCACCATGCGCCAGACCACCACGACCGCGAAGGTCACCACCAATAACGTCAGGACCACACGGCCGATGGTCAATAAAGGTTTTTTCATGTCATCAGGTATCGGCTGAGAGAGTCGACGACGCCCAGCAACAAGGCGTAGAGACCCACGTTGAACAGTGCCCGGTGCCAGACCAGGCGATAGAAGTGCAGGCGTGTCAGCAAGCCGTGTACCAGCAGGTACACGCCATAGGTGATGCCCATCAACACCAGCAGCGTGGGCAGGAACACCCCGCTGATATCCAGATCACCGATCATAGGGGCGCTCCATCAATGCCAGGGGGAAGGGGTTCTGCACGGTCTCCCGAGGCCACGAACTCGACGCCCGGCAATAGCGCCAAGCGCAGGCCGCTGAGGGCGTGCAACAGGTGCCGGCGGGTTTCGTCGTCGCCTTGCAGACGCTGGCTGTCCAGGGCCTGGCGGGTGCGGTCCAGGGTCATCAGCAGCGGGCTCGGCGCCTCGAGGCGCTCACCGGCCTTGAGGCAGGCCTTGAAGTACTCGCCCACCTCGGCCACCACCTGGCGCAACAGACCCTGGGCCACGCCCTGGACCCGTGGCGCATAGGCCAGCAGATCCAGCACGTTGAGCGCCACCCGCAGTTCGCGCAGGGCAACGCCGGTGTCCTGGCCGGTCATGGCCAGGCGCGGCAGGTGCTGCATCAGCCGGTCGAGCATTTGCGCGCCCATGTGCCGGTGTTCGGCCAGGGTCGCCGGCTCCGAGAGGCTGACGATGTCGCGCCAGCTGAAGCGGGTCAGGCGCTTGGCCGCCAGCTCGGAACCGAACGGCCGCGCGACCAGGGTCCAGATAAAGGCGAATAGCAGGCCGATGGGGCCTGCCAGGTTGGAGTTGGAAAAGTTCAGGAAGTCGGCGTCGTAGGCGCCCTGGATACTGATGAACGACGCGGTGTTGACGATGGTCAGGAGCATGCCCAGGTAGAACCTGGGCTGCACGGTCAGGGTGCCGACGCAGATGAAGGGCACGGCGAACACCAGCACCAGCATGGCGAAATCATGCAGGTTGGGCAGGATCAGGAACAGGTAGAGGCTGGCGAACAGCACCGACAGCGCGGTCCAGAAGAAGAACCGGTAGATCTGCGGTGCCGGGTCGTCCATGGCAGCGAAGAAACTGCAAGCCACCGCCGCCAGGATCACCGCGCTGCCACCGTCGGTCCAGCCCAGGAGAATCCACAGCACCGAGGCGACGATGATCGCCAGCACCGTGGAGCCTGCCGAATAGAGCATCAGCCCGCGATCGAGGAACGGCGTCAGCCGGCCCAGGCGCCAATGGCGGTAGACCGCGCGCCAGGTGTCCTGGCTTTCACACTGGATGGCGTGCTGCAGGCTGCGGCAGTCCTGCCACAGGTCGATCCACTCGCCCAGGCGGTACAGGGTATTGGAGAACAGCAACTGGCTCCGGTCGTCCAGGGCCCGGGCATCGGGCTGCAGGGCTTCGAGCTCGCCGCGCAGGGCCTGCCAGCGCTGCGTCGAGGCATCCTGGGCGGTACTGTCCAGCCACTCGTCGGCCTTGGCCAGCAAGGGCGCGAAGCGCTCGGCCAGCTCCGGCGCCCGGCGCTCCAGGGCAGACAGGGCGTCGTCCAGGGCATCCACCACCGGCAGCAGGTGGATCATCCGCCCGCGCAGTTCCTTGGTGTTGCGTACCGTCTGCGGCCGCGCGCCTTCGTGGGGCAACTGGCCGATCATCATTTCCAGGGTGTTGAAGGTCGCCACCATCGAGGCGCGCAGGGCACTGACTTCCTCGGGCCGCACATCGCGGGTGAGGAAGCGCCGGCTGTAGGTCGCGGCATCGGCGAACCACTTGCCCGCCGACCCGACGAACACCGGGGCCAGGCGCCGGGGCCAGAACAGGCTACCGATCACCGCCGCACAGATAATGCCGAGGAAAATTTCCTCGGTTCGCGCTTCCGCCACGTCCCATACGGCCAGGGGGTTGTCCACCACCGGCAGGGCGATCATCGGCAAGGTATAGCCGGCCAGCATCAACGCGTAGTTGTTGGCCGTGCGCAGGTGCATGGACAGGAACAGCAGGATGCCGGTCCACAGGGCGATGATTACCACCAGCAGGTAGGGGCTCTGCACGAACATCGGCACCAGCAGCACTGCCGCCGAGGCGCCGAGGAAGGTGCCGACGGCGCGGTACAGCGCCTTGGAACTGGTAGGGCCGACGAACGGGCTGGAAACGATGTACACCGTGGCCATGGCCCAGTACGGGCGAGGCATCTGCATCAGCATGGCGATGTACAGGGCGATCATCGATGCGGCGAAGGTGCGCACGCCGTAGAACCAGTCCCGCGCGGGAGGCACGCCAGTGAAAAAGCCTTTCAAGATGACTGCACCGGAGAGTGGTTGGCGGACTCGAAGGCCTGGATCACTCGCAAGGCCGCTTCCAGGTCCTGGGCACTGATGCCCGCCAGGACCTCGTGACGCAGGCGCACCAGTTCGCCCTCCACTGCCTGCACCAGCTCGCGACCACTGTCGGTCAGGCTCAGGCACTTGGCCCGGCGGTCATGGGGGTCTTCGCTGCGGCAGACATAGCCGGCGTTGCACAGCTGGTCCAGCAGGCGCACCAGGGACGGGCTCTCCATCCCGGCCGCATGGGCCACGGCAACCTGACGCACACCCTCGCCCAGCCGCCCGATCATCAACAAGGGCACGGCGCAGGCTTCGGAAACCCCGAAATTGATCAGCGTGTTCTGGCAGATCCGGCGCCAATGCCGCGCCGCGACCACCATGCCACTGCTGATGTTCATGTGAAGAGATTCAAGGGAATGGGGCACAAGACTGTTCGCACACTGATAGTTTGCTAACTATCAATATGACAGCAACAAATATTTTCAGTCAAGTTTTGTAACAAATATCCGGATCACGTTCCGAATGTGCTTCAACGCTTCCTGGCTTGCTCGTAAACAGCCCCGCGCTCGCGCTTATCGACCGCGACAACAGCCACCACAACGCGCTGCTCGATAACCTTATAGACCAGCCGATAACCCGAGGCCTTGAGCTTAATCTTGTAGCAGTCGGGTAAAACGTAAAGGGCATCTGCTGGGACTTGGGGCATTTGCAGCCGTTGCACGAGCCTCTTCTTGAATGGCTCGCGAAGCGTATGGCCCAGCTTGTTCCAGTCCTTGAGCGCCGAAGGCAGGAACTCGAGTTTATAAGTCATCCAGACTGACCGGGACGGGAGTCTCCTGACTACGCGCCCGAACGATCTCGGCCAGTTCCAGGTCGTCCAAACGCTCCATCAACGCTTCGAAAACTTCAGCAGGAATCATGTAGCCCATGACCCGGTTGTGGTTCAACACAGCCACCGGCCCACCTTGAGCGCCGTTCAATACCGCTGAAGGATTCTTCTTCAACTCAGATACGCTGACGGCTTTGTCAGCCAGGATACTTTGCATTTTCATGACCTCAATTGAGGTCATGATTCTGGTCTAAATCATCGCTCCCAACAACCACAGCTCATCATCCTCCCCGCCCCTTCCTCAACAGCACATCCAGTTGGTCCACCACTTCGGCCCAGTCGGCATCGTCGAGGATTTCATCGCGCAAAAAATCCGCCTGGCTCTTGCTCCAGAAAAACGCATCCGCCAGGTGCAGTTCTGGTTTCAGCGGGGAATGGGAGGCGATGAAACGCTCGATGCTCACCGGGTCATCGGCCAGCCCCAGTTGCTTGAACAGTGCTGGCAGGGTGTGGGTCGGTGATTCCATGGGAAAACTCCTGATCAGTGACAGACTTCGCAGATCTCGGCATTGGGCACCATGCGCAGGTATTCGGCCATGCTCATGTGCACCAGGCTGTGGTGGTTTCCGGCCTCCAGGTAGATGTCCTTCTGGCGGGTCAGCAATGGATCGATGACCACGTCCAGCCCATAGGACTCGCCCAGGGCCGGTACCGCGCCGCGCTCGCAGTCGTTGAACAGGTACGCCAGGGTGCTTTCCCGGGTGACTCGCCACTGATCGCTGCCGCTTAGCTTGCTCAGGTCCAGGTGGCGGCTGGCCGGCAGCACCGCCATCAGGTAGCGCCCGTGCCGGTCATCGAGGATCACCGACTTGGCCAGGCGCTCCGCCGGCACCCCCGCCACCCGTGCCGTTTCCAGGCTGCTGGCCGAGTGGGGATGGGTGACCAGGTCGAACTGGCAATGGGCTTGTTCCAGACTGTGTTGCACGGTTCTGGCCATACGCATGATGCACCTCGATGCCCCGCCGACGGGGACAGGACTGTGACTCCCTGATGCAAGTCTAGGCCGGGTGCAGCCAGGTGCCGGAGCAACTTCCCAACGGTGATCCCGGGCGCTCGCGGCGGGCCGGGCGAATTATCCACAGGCGGGCGCACGCCCGCTCAGCGCCCCGGGCAAGCGAGGCCGCAGGTCTCATACAGGATCGCCTGGGTATCGCCACCGGCATGCTGGTCGAGCTTTCGCCAATGGCCGGGAATCGACGGGAACTCATCCGGATCGACCCGGCTCATTACCAGCCAGACCCGGCCATTGCCAAGGGGCAAGTCCTCCAGGCGGTCGAGGTAGACCCCGGCATTCTCATCGATCAAGGTGCCAAAGCCGTAGCGGTTGGGGCGGGTCGACACACCTGCCGCTGTCGGCGGCGTGTACAACCGGGGAGCGATATGGCTCCGATCGTAGTAGCCCCAGGTCAGGTACCAGAACATGTCACCCAGTACCACCTGGTCGCCAGGCAGGGTGTGGCGATTCATGTACTCGACCATGTTGTCGAACTGGTCGTCGGCATCCACGGTGTAGTTGTTCTTCAGGCCCACGCCGAACACCGCCAACACCACCAGCAGCAGCGCCACGGCCAGGATCTTGAAGCGTTGCGCCAGCCGGTCGACGGCCAGGGCCAGGCACAACGGCAGCCCGAGGGCTGGCACCGTCAGGTAGCGCTCGATGAATACCGGGGAAATGAACGACACCGCGAACACCAGCAAAAGGGGCAAGACGCTGTAGATCACCAGCAAGGTCGGTAGGCGGGAGCGGCTGCGGTCGCTGCAAAGCAGGTAGGCCAGCACCGCCGCCAGCAAGGCTGGAAGGCTGACGAACAACCAACCGGGCATGCCTTCGCCATCGTCCTGGGCCAACAGTTGCCAGATCATCGAAGGCAATGAACGCAAGGTGACCGGTGGCTCCCAGCCGACATCGCCACCCGCCTTCAACTCCTCCATATGCAACACCAGGTCCACCAGCCCCGGCAGCCAGGGCAGGAACAGCAGCACGATGGCGACATTGGCCCACCACCAGCTCCGGCGCCGCAGGAAATGCCGCGCCGACTCATGCCGGGGTCGGGCCAGGGCCAGGTAGAGCCAGTGCGAGACCACGCAGAACGCCGTGAAGTAGTGGGTATAGAAGCCGGCCGCCATCAGCAACGCATAAATCACCAGGTAGCGTCGGCGCTGGGGCCCGCGCACCCAGTAGACCAACGCCAGGGTCGCCCCCAGCAGCCATACGCCCAGCAGCGAATACATGCGCACTTCCTGGCTGTAGCGCACGGCGGTAGGCAGCAGCGCCAGCAGCAGGCAGGCCAGCAACGTGGCCCGCCGACCGGCGACCAGGTGCATCAACCAGGTCCCGAGGAATACCGCGAGCGCCCCAGGCAACGCACTCATCAGGCGGATCGACAGGATCGAGTCGCCGAACAGCCCTATCCAGCCATGCAACAGAACGAAATACAGCGGCGGATGGACATCGTAGGCGGCATGCGCCCAGATGCCGGACAACGGGAACTGGGCCAACAAAACACTGGAGCCCTCGTCGCCCCAGATCGCCGCCGCCGTCAGCTCGTAACAGCGCAAGGCCAGGGCCAACAGCAGCAACGGCACCAGCCAGGGTTCGCGAAGCAATTGCGCCAGGGGTTGCGAATGCGTGACAGCCTGGCGATATAGCTGCTTGGCCGTTTGCTCGGTACTCGGTACGCCCATCACCACCCTCTGCCGATAGATCTTCGCTCCCACCCGGAAGCCATGACGCGCTGATTGTAGGCCAGAACCCCCGGGGCTTGTCCGGGACTTATGGTTGCGCGCATCCACGCTGTCGATCGGCGCACAGCAGATCCAGGCGGATGGCCATATAATCCGCGCATCGGGCCGTCCACCTCACTCATCAACAGCTGAAGGCTTGTCCTGATGGCCTCCTGAATTAGGGACAATTCATGCGCATCGCACTCCTCTCATCGCTGATCCTGGCCACTCTCTGCACCAACCAGGCCCAGGCCAGCTCCGACGACTTCTGTGCCCCGGCCTGGAAGCTCTACTCCAGTCGACTCGACGGTTGCAGCAACCTGCCCTTCCTCAGCCCAGGCAACGACAGCCGGGTCAACCTGCGCCTGTTGATGGCCGACCAGGGCAGCCTGGCGCTAGTGCCCCGGGCGCTGAACAAAGATGACCTGAGCCTGGGTTTCGGCCCCGTGCCCTTCCCGACCTACCGCTTGCGGCCACTGGACCCGGCGGACGAGCACGACGGCGATAGCACCAACGCCGCCTTGTCTCCCGCTGCCGCCGAGCTCAACAGCCGGCTGCAGGCCCTGGGCATTTCCCGCGACAACCAGAAGGCCGCGGGGGATAACTTCATCGAGGGCGAGGGCAGCCGCTGCCGCAGCAACTCGGACACCAGCGCCCTGGCCTTCGTCGCCCAACTGGACCACCCGCAACTGAGCCCGGCCGAACGCCAGGCCCTGGCCCAGGCCCGGATCAAACTGCTGGGAGCCTGTTCCTGGGAAGCCAACCCGCTGGCCGACCTTCTGCCGCAGAACCTGGCTTCCGCGCCGGCTCGCGACCTGGCCAGCTACCTGCAGGCCAGCGTCCAGTTCTATGACGGTCACTTCGATGACGCGACCCGGGGTTTCACCAGCCTCAAGGATAACGCCCTGCCCTGGCTGGCCGAGACGGCCACCTACATGCTGGCGCGCACCGCCCTCAACCAGGCCCAGCAGAGCGCCCTGGACGAATGGGGCACGGTCAACCTGGAGCATGTGGATAAGTCGGCGCTGCAACAGGCCGGGTCAGGCTTCGATGCCTACCTGACAACTTATCCACAAGGGCTCTATAGCGTGTCCGCCAAGGGGCTGATCCGCCGCGTGCACTGGCTGCAAGGCGATACCCGAGCCCTGGCCGATGACTACGGCCAGCAACTGACCCGGAGGTCGGACAGCCCCGACGACAAGCGCCAGGACGACCTGGTGGCGGAGATCGACTACAAGCTGCTGGACAATCCCAAGGCCGATATCCAGGTCCCGCTGCTGCTGGCGGTGCGAGACCTGATGGACATGCGCCTCGATCCGTCAACCAGACTGACCCGAGAGACCCTGGTGCAACACAAAGCCTTGTTCGCCGGGCAACCGGCCTTGTACGACTATCTGCAAGCGGCCTTCACCTTGTTTGTCGAGCAGCAGCCAACGGCAGCGCTCAAGCAATTGCCGACGCAGATTCCAGCCCAACTGGACTACCTGGCCTTCAGCCAGCAGACCCTGCGCGGCCTGGCCATGCAGGCCCAGCAAGACTGGAAGGGCGCAACGCAGCTGTGGCTGCAACTGCTGCCCCTGGCCAAGCAACCGTTGCAACGTGAGCAGCTGGAACTGGCCCTGGCCTACACCTATGAGCGCAGCGGCGAGCTGGCCAAGGTATTCGCCGCCGACTCGCCGATCGAGTCCGCCCAGGTGCGCGCCATCCTCCTGCGCCACGTGGCCTCGCCCGAACTGCTGCGCCAGCAAGCGCGCCAGGCCGATTCGCTCGAAGAACGCAACACCGCGTACTTCGTCCTGCTCTACAAGAGCCTGACCCGTGGCCAGTACGCCGCCTTCAGCGAAGACTTGCACAGCGTCAACCAGGGCCTGGATACGAGCCAGGGCAAGGGCGTCCTGTCCAACGACAACATCGGCAACTACCTGGGCTACATCTACGCCGACGGCCCTTCGCTGCAGGTGTTCAACTGGAATGGCCAGGGCGAGGCGGGCGAGAGCGCCAACTACACATGCCCGGGCATTGCCGAGACCGCGGCGACCTTGCGCAAAGACCCCAAGTCCCCCGCTGGCCTGTTGTGCCTGGCGGAGTTCATACGGCTGAACAACTTCGACCAGATGCCCCTGGATACCAAGCCCGAGGCCGAGCGCCTGGGCGGCACCCCGGACCAGTTCCCGGGCAGCACCTACTCGCGGCTCGACAGCTACCAAAAGGTGATCGACAACCCCAAGGCCAGCCGCGATGAGCGGGCCTTCGCCCTGTACCGGGGGATCTACTGCTACGCCTCCTCCGGCAACAACCGCTGTGGCGGCCAGGGCGTGGAACCAGAGGTACGCAAGGCCTGGTTCCGCCAGTTGAAGACCAAGCTGGGGGACACCCAGTGGGCCCAGTCGCTGCGTTACTACTGGTGAGGAACTACCTGGGCTGCTGCCTGCTGCCACTGTGGCTGTGCTGGACGAATCCGGCGGCCGCAGCGGTGGATGCCGCCGACCACGATGCCTTCTGGCTGTGGAGCGGCGTCAAGACCCAACCGGTGCTGGCCCAGGCCAGGACCCTGTACATCCTCCAGGGCCAGGTCAGCCGTTCGCGGCGCCAGCCGGCACGGGGTGTCGAGCTCATCGCCCAGGGCCTGCCGGTGTCGCGGCTGCGCCAGGACCAGGTCTGGGTGGTCTATCGCGCCCACACCCTGGCCTGGCCGGAAACGATCTACAGCCAGTTGCTCGGCCAGGTGCAACGCTGGCAAGACAGCGGCACCCAGGTGGTGGGTATCCAGATCGACTTCGACAGCGGCACCCGTGACCTGGAGCGCTACGGGCAGTTCCTGCGGGATCTGCGCCAGCGCCTGCCCGCGCAGTACCGCCTGAGCATCACCGGCCTGATGGACTGGAGCAGCAACGGCGACCCGCAAGCCATCAGCCAGCTCAAGGGCGTGGTGGACGAGGTGGTGGTGCAGACTTACCAGGGCCGCTACAGCATTCCCAACTATGCCTCCTATCTGCCGCGCCTGGATCGCATGGGCCTGCCCTACAAGGTCGGCCTGATCCAGGGTGGCGCCTGGCAAGAGCCCCAGGCGCTGCGCGACAGCCCCTGGTTCAGGGGATACGTGGTGTTCCTGCAGAACCCTGGCTAGCCAGCGGATACACCGACTCCCAGCCACCGCCCAGGGCCTTGTACAAGCCGACCATGGCCAGGGACACCCCGGCGGAGCTTTCCACCAGCTGTTCCTGGGTGGCCAGCAAGGCGCCCTGCACGGTCAGGACGTTGACGAAGTCCACCACCCCCTCGATGTACTGCTGCTGCGCGGTACGCAGGGCGATCTGGTTCTGCCGCACCGCCTCGGCGAGACTGTCGCGCCGCAGTTGGCTGGCGTTGTAGCGAGTCAGCTGGTCGTCGATCTCATGCCAGGCCCGCAGCACGGTCTGCTGGTAGGCCACCGCCGCTTCCTGCTGCTGGGCTTCACGCAGCTTGAGCACGCCGCGCAGGCGACCGCCGTCGAACAGCGGCAGGCTGAACTGCGGGCCGAAGCTGTACTGCCGGGAGTTCCAGGAGCCGAAATCCGCCAGTTGCATGGCCTGGGAACCGAAATTGCCGGACAGGGTGATGCGCGGATAGAAATCCCCCTTGGCCACGCCGATGCTGGCCGTGGCCGCATGCAACCGCGCCTCGGCCTGGCGGATGTCCGGACGGCGCTCGGCCAGTTGCGAAGGCAGGCCGATGGCCAACCGCACCGGCGGCTGCGGCACTGGCGCATCGCCGGCCAACTCCTTTTGCAAGGCCTGGGGTGGCTCGCCCAACAGCAGGCTCAGGGCATTGATCAACTGCGCCTGGCGCTGCTGCAATTGCGGCAGGCGCGCCTCGATGGTGGCGACCTGGGCCGCGGCCTCGGCCACGTCCAGGTCGGTGGCCACCCCGTCGGCCAGGCGCAATTGCGAAAGCTTCAGGCTGTGGCGCGCGACCTCCAGGTTCTGCTCGGTGACGGCCCGGGTGCTTTGCACGCTGCGCAATTGGATGTAGTCCCGGGCGGTTTCCGCCAGCACCGACAGCAACACTGCGCGCCGGTCGTTTTCCGCCACCTCCAGGCTGGCATCGGCGGCCTCGGTCTCGCGCCGCACGCGGCCCCAGAAGTCCAGCTCCCAGGAGGCCGAGAAGCCGCTTTCCCAGAGGTTGAAGTCGGACTTGCCCTGGTGCCCGGAAGGGTCGCTCAGGCCTTCGCTGCTGTTGCGCTTGCGTCCGTAGCCACCATTGGCCGCAGTGCCGGGATAGCGCTGGGCGGTGATCACCTGGCGTGCTGCACGGCTCTGCTGCAAGCGGCTGGTGGCCAGTTGCAGGTCAAGGTTGTCGGTCAGGGCCCGACGGCTCAGGGCCGACAGTTGCGGGTCGGCGAACACTTCCCACCAGCGCTCTTGCAGGGCGCTGTCCACCGCCTGGCTGTCGGCGGCCTGCGCCGGCGTGGGCCAGGCCTGGAGCCGGGTGGCCTGGGGCCGCTGGAAATCCGGGCCGACAGTGCACGCGGCCAGCGCCAACAAGCTCACCGCCAGCAGAGTACGGGCTCCGTGGCTGCCGTATTCGCGGCTCATCGCTGGGTCACCTCGCGGGCGCTGGTGGCGGAGCTGCGGGTATCGACGCTGGCTTCCACCGACATGCCCACACGCAGGCGCTCGGCCATGGGCTGGTCGGGGTCCAGGAGGATCTTCACCGGGATGCGCTGCACCACCTTGGTGAAGTTGCCCGTGGCGTTGTCCGGCTTCACCGCGGCGAAAGTCACGCCAGTGGCCGGGGCCAGGCTTTCGACGCGGCCATGCAGGGTCTCGCCGCCGAGGCTGTCGACACGCACCTCGACCACTTGCCCGGCGTGCATGGCGGTGAGCTGGGTTTCCTGGAAATTGGCCACGACATAGGCCTGCTGCAGCGGCACCACGGCGAGGATCTTGCTGCCGGGGGTGACGTAGGCACCGACCCGCACCGCGCGCTCGCCGACCATGCCATCGACCGGGGCAACGATGCGGGTGTAGGACAGCTCGTAGCTGGCCATTTCCAGGGCCGCCTGGGCCCGCTTCAGGCCACCTTCGGCGGCATCGCGCTGGGCGGTGAGGATCTCCACCTGTTTGCGCTCCGCCGCCAAGGCCGCCGTGGCCGTCGCCAACCGGGCGCTGGCCTGGTCGATGCGGGTACGTGCTTGCTGGGCGTTCTGCACGGTGCCGGCGCCGACCCCGGCCAGGTGGTTGTAGCGATTGAGTTCATGCTGGGCGAAATCCATCTCGGCCCGGGCAGCCACCACCGCGGCCTGGGCCTGGGCGATCACCGAGCTCTGGCGGTCCAGGGTCGCCCGGGCGTTCTGCAATTGCGCCTTGGCCACCAGGGTCTCGGCGTCCGCCGCCTGGGCCGCGGCCCGCAGGTCGCGATCATCGATCAGCGCCAGCAGTTGCCCGGCCTTGACCTGCTGGTTGTCTTCCACCAGCACCTCCTTGATGAACCCCGCCACGCGGGGCGCCACCAGGGTGTAGTCGGCGGCGATGAAGGCATCGTTGGTGCTCTGTTCGCTGGAGCGGCCGAACAGCCCCGGCGCCACCAGGTAGGCGAGCACGCCGAGGGCCGCTACCGCCGCCACCGCGACGGCGATCTTGTCTTTGCTTGCAATAGTCATGGGAATTCTTCCGTATCGTTCAGCGTTCAAACAGGCGCCCGCGGTGGATAGATCCGCGTCGGCAGCCAGAAAATCAGCAGGATCAGCGCAGCGGCCACCCCTGCCATGCAGAAATAGAGGTCGGCACAGGTCAGGACCACCGCCTGCTGGTGCAGGCGCGCGGCCAGGCCAGGCACCCGGTCGTCCACCAGGGGCGAGTTGCCCAGGCTGTCCACCAGCAGGGTGGAGTGCAGGTGCAGGCGGTGGGTGGTCAGCACGTCCAGGACCCCGGTGGCGACCACCGCCGCCAGGCCCTTGACCGTGTTGAACCAGGACGAGGCGAAAGGCCCCTCCACCGGTGCGATGCTGCCGGTGGCGAGCATCAGCAAGGGCAGCACCGCCATCGGCTGGCCGAAGATCTGCAGCAGTTGCAGCACATAGAAATCGTCGCGAATCCATACCGAAGTCAGGTGCGTACCGCCCAGGCACGACAGGGTCAGCATGCCCAGGCCGATCCCCAGCACCCAGCGGCAGTCGACCCAGCGCAGGTTGCACAGGGCCGCCACCAGCGGCAGGGCGATCAACTGTGGCAGGGCCATCACCAGCATCACCGGCGCCGTCTGCAACGGCCGGTAGCCCTGGACCTGGGCCAGGTAGGCCGACGGGATGATGATCACCGCGGTGAGCACCACCAGCACCCCGGCCAGGGTCAGCAGGGAAAACGACAAGTTGCGGATGCCCAGCATCTGCAGCTTGAAGAAGGGAATCGGCTGCGACCACTCGTTGATCATGAACAGCACCAGCAGGATCAGGCCGCCTCCGAGCAACAGGGTGATCAATGGCGACTCGAACCAGTCCAGGCGATTGCCCTGCAGGATGCCGATCACCAGCATGCAGATCGCCGGGAAGCCCAGCAGCAGGCCTCGCCAGTTGAACTGCTTGAAACGCTCCAGGCGCAGCGGGTCCTGGGGCAGACCGTAGGCGATCGCCGCCATGGCCAGCAGGCACGGCACCACCACTTGCCAGAAGGCCCAGCGCCAGCCCACGTACTCGGTCCACAGCGCCGCCAGCGGCGTGCCCAGGCTCGGGCCGAAGGTGGCGGTCAGGGCATAGCCGGCCAGGCCGTAGAGCTTGATGTTGGCCGGCAGGAAACGCAGGGCCACGGTCATCAGCATCGGCGGCAAGGCGCCGCCGGCCAGGCCTTGCAGGGTCCGCAGGAGCAACAGGCTCTCGTAGTTGGGGGCGAAGGGACACAGGATCCCCAGCAGGGTGAACAGCGCGATGGCGCAGAGGGTGAAGCGCCGCAGGGAAAAGGTCACCGAACACCAGGGCGCGAACGCCATGGCAGCCACCGAGGTGGCGGTGTAGCAGGCCACCAGCCAGGTGCCTTCGTCGTAGCCGATGAACAGCGCACCGCGGATATCCGCCAGGGCGATCTTGGTCACCATCTCGTTGAGGCCGGAGACCAGCACCGCCAGCAGGACGCCCACCAGGCCGATGACGATCCGCAGCCCGAAGGTTTGCGCAGGGGGGGCTGCCGGCTTGCTGGCGGCTTCGACCGAAGCAGGCGCAGCGACAGCGAGGGAACTCATGGACGTACTGCTCCAGGTAAAGAAATACCAGAGCAGTTTATGAACAGGCAGTGCTGACGAAAACTGACTTATCGGAACTTAATAAATGCACCAGACGCAATGATTATCCCCTTGTGTCAGGACGCCTGCTGGGCTTCCTTCCAGGTCTCGTGGCAGCAGGTGCGGACCACTTCGCGAAACCACTTGTGGGCCTGGTCCTTGTCGTAGCGCGGGTGCCAGGACTGGGTCAGGATCAGGGTCGGCAGGGAGATCGGCAACACGAAGGAGCGCAGCCGCAGCCCCAGGCGCCGAACGCTGAACTGGGACTCCTTGGGTACCGGCAGGATCAGGTCCGAGTCCGGCAGCATGAACATCGCGGCGTGGAAGCCCGGGGCGATCATCGGCACCCGGCGCTTGAGCCCCTGTTCGGCCAGCGCCGCGTCGATCGGCCCACGGGCGATGCCACGGCGAGACATGCTGATATGGGGGTAGGCGGCAAACCGCTCGGCGGTGATCTCTTCGGCCAGCACCGGGTGGTCTTCGCGCACCAGGCCGACGAAGTTGGTGGTGAACAGGTTCTGCACCTTCACTTCCGGGCTCAGGGGCCGGGTATTGCTGATGCGCAGGTCGATGCGCCCTTCGCGCAGGGCCTCGTCGTCGCCATCGCCCTCGGGGACGAAGCGCAGCTCGCACAGCGGCGCCTGGCGCTCGAGGATATCGATCAGGCGGCCACCGTAGACACCGACGAAGAAGTCGTTGGCGCGCACGCTGAAACGCCGCTGTAGCGAGGCGAGGTCGATGGTGTCCGCCGAGCGGAACACCAGCGCCGCCTGCTCCACCAGATCATGCACCTGGGCCCGCAGTTCCAGGGCCTTGGGCGTCGGCACCAGGCCACGCCCGGCACGTACCAGCACCGGATCGCCCAGGGCGTCGCGGATTCGCGTCAGGGTCCGGCTCATGGCCGCCGGGCTGAGGTTCATGCGGCGTGCGGCGCCTACCACGCTGCCCTCGTCCAGCAGGATGTCGAGGGCCACCAGGAGATTCATGTCCGGAAGTTGCATTCTGAGCACTCATGACTGGTCGATAATGACTGGAACGCAATCCTAGCAGGCTTGCGGGTCGCGATCCTGAGCGGGATCAACCCACGCCACGGCTTGCCGGGACAGGCGGCCCCGAAGGGCCGTCCGGCGAGCGAGCATGGCGCAGGGAAGGGATCAGCGTTCGTGCAGGGCTTCGGCGCGGGCGCGGATGATCGGCTTGAGCAGGTAGCTGAGGATGCTCTTCTTGCCGGTGATGATGTCCACCGAGGCCACCATGCCGGGGATGATCAGCAGCGGCTTGTCGTCACTGCCCAGGTGGCTGCGCTCGGTGCGCAGCTTGATCATGTAATAGGTGGTCTTCTTGTCTTCGTCGGTGATGGTGTCGGCGCCGATCTGCTCCAGGCGAGCCTTGAGGCCGCCGTAGATGGTGTAGTCATAGGCGCTGAACTTGACGATCGCCTCTTGCCCCGGATGCAGGAAGGCGATGTCCTGGGGACGGATCTTGGCTTCCACCAGCAAGGTGTCGTCCAGCGGCACGATCTCCACCATGTCGCTGCCCGGCTGGATCACCCCGCCGATGGTGTTGACCATCAACTGCTTGACGATGCCACGCACCGGCGTTGTGACCATGGTCCGGCTGACCCGGTCCTCCAGGGCCTTGCCGGTGGCGCTGGCCTTGTTCAGCTCGGTGCGGGCCTCGTTGAGCTGGGTCAGGGCCTCGCTGCGGAACTTGCCGCGGGTTTCGTCGATCTTGCGCTGCACTTCCTTGATCGCCGACTCGGCGCGGGGAATCGCCAGGGTGGTGGCGTCCAATTGGCCACGGGTCTCGACCTCGGCCCGCTTGAGCCGCAGCACTTCCACCGGCGACACCGCGCCCTGGGCCACCAGTGGCTCGGACATGCTGATTTCCTGGCGTTGCAGGCCCAGTTGCTGGCGGTACTGCGCCTGCTTGGAGTTGAACTCGCGCAGCTCCTGCTGCTTCTGGATCAGTTGCTCTTGCATGCCGCCGATCTCGTCATGCAGCTGCTGGCGCCGGCTCTCGTACAGGGATTTCTCGCTGGCCGCCTGGCCCGGGGCGTCCCGCAGCGCGTCCTCGGGGAAGTTCAGCGGACGCTCCTCCACCTCGGCGCTCAAGCGCTCGACCCGCAGCAGCATGGACAGGCGCACGGTCTCGGTCTCGCCGACGTTGGACTGGAAGCGCGTGTCGTCCAGGCGGATCAGCGGCGCGCCGGCCTCTACCACCTGGCCTTCCTTGACGTACAG
This sequence comes from Pseudomonas sp. MSSRFD41, assembly GCF_014230245.1. NCBI lineage: Bacteria > Pseudomonadati > Pseudomonadota > Gammaproteobacteria > Pseudomonadales > Pseudomonadaceae > Pseudomonas > Pseudomonas sp. MSSRFD41. The sequence goes on from NZ_JACKZK010000031.1 coordinate 52,128, forward strand.
CTCGGCAACGATTCCACCTTCCAGGTTCTGGATCCTCTGCACCTTGGAGGAAGGAATCGCCTTGCCCTCGCCCTTGGTCACTTCGTCGATCACCGCGAAGTTGGCCCACAGCACCATGAACAGGAAGAAGGCGATGATGCCCCAGATGGTCAGGCGGATGACCCGTGGCGCATCTTCGATCAGGGCCTTGTTGACCTCGGGCAGCGGCTGCCCCTGGAGGGAATCGCTGCCCTTGAAATAACGGCGGATCGAGTCCCTGATTTCCGGCTTAAGCAACACTGATCTGCCCCTTCTTCAACGCTTCCATGACCACTGCCTTCGGACCATCGGCCAGAATCTGCCCACGGTCGACCACCAGCAGCCGGTCGACCAACGACAACAGCGAGGCCCGGTGGGTCACCAGGACCACGGTCTTGGTCTGCACCACCGCTTCCAGGCGCTGCTTCAGCCGCTCCTCACCGGTGTTGTCCATGGCGCTGGTGGGCTCGTCGAGCAGCAGGATCTGCGGGTTGAGCAACAGGGCACGGGCCAGCGCGACGTTCTGCCGCTGGCCGCCGGACAGGTTCTGCCCGCGCTCGCCAACTTGCAGCTCGTACCCCTGGGGATGCAGCCGGGCGAATTCGTGGACCCCCGCCAGCTCGGCGGCCTGCAGCACCAGTTCGTCCTCGACGTAGCGGGCGCCGGAAGTCAGGTTGTCGCGCAGGCTGCCGGCCAGCAGCTGGATGTCCTGGGGCACGTAGCCGATGTTGTGGCGCAGCTCGCTGACGTCGATCTGGCGGATGTCCACGCCGTCCACCAGCAAGGCTCCGGAGTCCGGCTGGTAGAGACCCACCAGCAACTTGGCCAGGGAGCTCTTGCCCGAGCCACTGCGGCCGATGATGCCGATCTTCTCGCCCGGCTTGATCACCAGGTTGATGTTCTTCAGCGCCGGATTCTGCTGGCCCGGGTAGGTGAAGTTCAGTTGCCGGCATTCGATGGCGCCCTGCAGCACTCTGCGGCTCAGCGGACGCTCGTCGAAGTTGCGCTCCTGGGGCAGCTCCATCATCTGGTCCACCGAGGTCATGGTGACGCGGGCCTGCTGGTAGCGGGTCAGCAGCCCGGACAGCGAAGCCAGCGGGCTCAGGGCGCGGCCGCTGAGCATGTAGCAGGCGATCAGGCCGCCCATGCTGAGGTTGCCGTCGATGATCTGGTACACGCCGAAGATGATCATCACCACCCCGGCCAGTTGCTGGATCAGCAGGGTGATGTTCATCGCCAGGCTGGAGAGCATCTTGACCCGCAGTTCGAGGCGGCTGAGGGTGCCGATGGTCTGCTCCCACTGGTACTGGCGCTCGCTCTCGGCGTTGTTGACCTTGACCGCATCCAGCCCGGCCAGGGTCTCGATCAGGCTCGACTGGCGCTCGGCGCCCAGGGCCATGGTCTTCTCCATGGTCGCCACCAAGGGCTTCTGCAACGCATAGCCGATGCCCAGGGCGATGGGGAAGGCCAGCACCGGGATCCACACCAGGTGCCCGCCGAGGATGGCGATCACCAGGAAGATCAGCAGGGTGAAGGGCAGGTCGATGAGGCTGGTAAGGGTCAGCGAGGCAAGGAAGTCCCGCAGGCTCTGGAACTCATGGATGTTCTGGGCAAAGCTGCCGACCCGCGGGGGACGGTACTTCATGGCCATGCCGACGATGCGCTCGAACAGCGTGGCGGAGATGATCAGGTCGGTCTTCTTCCCGGCAAGGTCCAGGCACAGGCTGCGCAAGCCCTTGAGGATCAGGTCGAAGACATAGGCGCCGATGATGCCGATGGACAACATCCACAGGGTCGCGGTCGCCTGGTTCGGCACCACCCGGTCGTAGACGTTCATCACGAACAGCGGCGCGGCCATGGCGATGATGTTGATCAGCAGGCTGGCGGCGACGGCATCGATGTATAGCCAGCGCGAGCGCTTGAGGGTATCGCGGAACCAGGAGCGGGCCCGGGGGATCAGCGAACCGTGGTTGACGTCGAACTTGTGCTGGGGCTGGGCGAAGAACACCTGCCCGATGTAGTCGTCGGCCAGCAGCTCGCGGCTGACGCAAACCTCGCCGCCATCGCTTTCGCTGAGCAACAGGCGCGCCTGGTCATCACTTTGCCAGCCCAGCAGCACGGCGCTGCGGCCGTCCTTGAGCAACAGCAGGGCAGGCATGGCGATGCTCGGAATCTGTTCCAGCTTGCGCCGCAGGACGCGACCCTGGAGCCCGGCCCGGGCCGCCGCGCGAGGCAGCAGCGCGGCGCTCAGGCGCTGGGACGGCAATGGCAGGCCGGTGGTCAGCATGGCCGCGCTGGCAGGCTTCTGGTGCAGGAAGCAGAGGGTCAGCAAACCGTCCAGCAAAGGGTCGTCATGCATACCGCGTGGATCATGATGGAGCTGCACTCGACGGACTTCTGATTCCACGCTCGACACTCTTGGCTGGCTATAAGGATGAAATTAGCTCAATTCATCCCAGGCAGCTGGACCTTGGGCTTCACGTCGTTCTGCACGACGGAAGCCATGGGTGCGACCACTCCCTGGCTCTTGAGCAACTCGCCAATGGTCGCCTTGATTCGATACTGAGTAAATAACTGAATGTTCTTGATCTCGGCCAGGCGACGGGAAGCGGTGAACAGTTCGTTTTCACTGTCGAGCAGGTCCAGCAAGGTACGTTCGCCCAGGCTGAACTGCTTCTGGTAGGCGGTACGTACCGCGGTGCTGCGATCGACGTATTCCTGGGCGATCGGCACCTGGGAGTTGGCGTTGTTCATGGCGTTCCAGGCCAGGCCCAGCTCTTCGTTCAGCACCCGCAGGGCGTTGTTGCGGATATCCAGCGCCTGGTTCGACTGGTAGGCCTTGGATTCCAGGTCAGCCTTGTTACTGCCGCCGGCGAACAGGTTGAAGCGCATGCGCAGCATGGCCTGCCATTCGTTGTTGTGGCCGTTCTGGCCGTCCAGGTCGTTATCGGCAGTACGCCCAAGCTCCGCATCGAAACGTGGGTAGAACGCCGACTTGGCTGCTTCGTACTGCTTTTCGGCCGCCACGATATCGGACTCGGCCGAACGCAGGATCGGGCTGTTTTCCAGCATCTGGCGGCGAGCCTCGTCGAGGTTGGCCGGCATCATCGCCATGAAGCTGGCTGGACGCTCCAGCTGGTCGGGCAGCTCCCCTACCGCGCTCAGGTAGTTGGTCTGGGCGTCGGCCAGGTTGGTCTGCTCGGTGATCAGGTTGTTGCGGGCCTGGGCCAGGCGCGCCTCAGCCTGGTCGAGGTCGGCGCCGCTGCCTACGCCACGTTGGGTGCGCAGCTTGATCTGGTCGTAGATACGTTCGTGGTTGCGCAGGTTGTCCTCGGCCAGCTGGACGAACTGGCGACGGGTCAGCACGTCCAGGTACACCTGGGCCACGGTCAGGCCGGTGCGCTCGGAGGTACCCAACAGGGAATAGGCCCGGGAGTTGACGGTGGCTTGTTGACGCCCCACTTCGCTGGACGTGGCAAAACCGTCAAAAACCATCTGTTGAAGACGTAAACTTGACTCACCACGGGTCATGCTTTCCCAGTGATTGCTGCCAGTACCCGCACGTGTAGAGGGGTTGTCGGTGCCCTCACGGCCATAGCCGGCGAGCATGTCGACACGGGGCAGGTAACCACCCTTGGCGGCTTTCAATTGGTAGTCGGCGGCCAGGCGGCTGTTCACACCGGCCTGGATTTCCGGGTGCACATCCAGTGCTTTCTGCATGGCTTCAGGGAGTGTCTGCGCCTGTACGAAACTGGCAGCAAGAGCGAAAGGCAGGGCCTTGAACAGGTGAAAACGCATGGTAAGAAATTTCCTCGGACGGTATGTCCAGATTCACGTCAGAACGTGGGACCACATCGAATGACTACAACCACAACGACCGTCTGTCGGAAAGTTCAAATTAAGAACTGGTTCACATACTTCAAGTCAGGTTACCGCGTGAATATCAATGTGACATTAATAGAGCGATTGTTTAGGATGGCACCCAGAAGGTCAATAGTTTGGCATAAACTTAATTTCGAAAGAATATAGCCAAAATATTGACGACACCCTGTCAATTACCCGTTCCCACATACACAGCAATGTACCCCCAGACTGAGCTGCGGCCAGCGCCCGAGCCGGTACATGGAAGTCGAATGAGCGGTACACCGGAGAGTTCTCAATGAGCAGTGTTGTTGCCATCGTCAAAAGCATTGTCGGTCAAGTTTTCGTGGTATCCCCGGAAGGGATCCGGCGTGTACTCATCGAAGGCGACCGCCTGTTCGTGGGCGACCAGGTGGATACCGGCCCCGCGGGCGCCGTCAGCCTGGAACTGACCGATGGCCGTACGCTCGACCTGGGGCGCGACACTCAATGGAGCGGCGCCGCTCCAGATTCCGGCGCCGACCTGGCCCAGGCCGCCGCGCAAGCCGCACCTTCGGTCGAAGAGCTGCAGCAGGCCATCGCCGCTGGCGTCGACCCGACCACCGACCTGGAAGCCACTGCCGCCGGCCCGACCGCCGCCGGTACCGGGGGCAATGCCGGGGGTGGCCACAGCTTCGTCCAATTGCAGGAAACCGCCGGCCGGGTAGACCCCACCATCGGCTTCCCGACCGCCGGCCTGGGCCGGGCCACTTCGGCCCTGGATAACAACTTCGGCGGACTGGCCAACGGTAACGGCCAGGGCATCCCCAATGGCAGCGGCAGCGATAGCCTGCGTCCGGCCACCCTGACCCTCAGCGCCACCCCGACCATCACCGAAGCCGGCGGCACCCTGGTCTATACCGCCACCGTGACCCAAGCTCCGCTGACGGGCCTGAGCGTCACCCTGTCCAATGGCGCGGTCATCGTGATCAGCGCCGGCCAGCTGACCGGGACCGTACAGGTGCCCATGGCGCCACAGGACAACGTCTACATCGACCCGGGTCAGATCAGCGTAAGCGTGACCGGCACCACCGGCGGCGGTGGCCTGCTGGTCACGGTCGATCCGAACCCGGCGGTGACCCAAGTCACCGATACCATCGACACCACCACGGTAACCCTGACCGCCGATGCCAGCGTCACCGAAGGTGGGCAGATCACCTACACCGCGACCCTGACCAACCCGGCGCAGACCCCGGTGACCATCACCTTGTCCAACGGCTCGGTCATCACCATCGAGGCGGGCAAGTCCAGCGGTTCGATCAACGTCCCGGCACCAGCCGATGACGTCTACAAGAATGGCGACAAGGTTGAAGTCGGCATCACCAAGGCCGATGGCGGCAACTTCGAGAACCTGGTCCCCAACCCTGACAAGGCGGTGACCACGGTTACCGACACCATCGACGACACTGGGCTGAACTTGAGTGCCACCGGCACCGTGGCTGAAGGTGG